>CATOJU010000033.1 GCA_951800555.1 uncultured Rickettsiales bacterium
AAATTTTCAGACATATAATTTATTAATTCTATAAACTTTTCTTTAACTTCAAATATAGTAGCTCTTTCTTTAGGTTTATCCTTTAGCATAATTTTTAATATTCCTAAAATTTTTTCTTTTATTTCTTGTTCTTTATTAGAAAAATCTATATTAGGAAAAAATCTCTTTAAATTTATATCATCTATAGTTATTTTTTCAAATAAATTTTCTTTAGATTCATAGATAGAATTACTATCTTTGAAATCTATATCTGTATTTATATCTTCTAAAATACCAAAAATATTTTTCTGTGTTAATATTTCATAAAATATGATGCCTAAAGAATAAACATCACTTTTTTCACTCATATAATTTCCATTTTTCTTATTTATAGAAAACAATTCATTTGCCATATAAACCCATGTTCCACAACTTTTTAGATTTTCTTTAAAATTTTTAGCAAAATTAGAAAGACCGAAATCTGAAAATTTTAGTCTTTCATTTTTATTAATTAATATATTTTCTGGTTTTATATCAGCTAAAATTAAACCTTTAAGATGAGCGGCTTCAAGAGCTAGTATTAATTGTGCTATTACTGACATTAATGGAAAATTTTCATTATTATTTTTATTAAAAATCGTATTTTTTAATTTTTTATCAAAATTTATTTCTCTTTTTTTATAAATTTCAACCAAATATTTGTCATTATAAATTTCAATTATATGTTTATTAAGAACTTTTGTATAACCATTACCAATTATATCTATATAATTATCTATTTTTTCTTTATTTTTTATTTTGTCTTCAGTTAAAAAATTTGATTTTTGTATTTTCGGAATTTTTATAACTATTTCGTTGCCAAGTTCGTCATTAGCAGAAAAAACTTTTCCTTCGCCACCTACCCCCATTAACTTCCCAATTTTATAACCATAATTTACTTCCAACTCTTTCTTTATTATTTTTTCTTTTAAAATTTCAATTGATGAACTAAAATTTGCATTATTCTTTGCTTCTTCTAGTTCTTTTTTATAGAAATCTAATAATTCCTTGTTATTAAGTATTGTATTATTATCTATTTTATACAACATATCTTTATAACTAGAAATCAAATCATTTAATATAAGAGAAGAATTAATAACTAATAATTTTTCTTTAAAATATTTTATTGCCTCTAATATTTTTCCTTCCTCTTTTAAAATTTCAATATATTCTTTTATAGCTTTAGAATTATTGTTATCAGCTGCAATTTTACAATATTTCTCTGCCTTATTCAGATTTTTTTCCAATTTTCCATTTTTTAACATCTTAGCAAATTCAAAAGAAGCATTAATATCCCCAACATCTGCGGCAATTTTGCAATATTTCCCAGCTTCTTTATATAATCCACAATTATTACCTATTCTTATACATTTGCTAATTGCTACTTTATTAGCAGCATCTGCAGCAACTTTATAATATTTTAATGTTTCTTCATTATATGCATATAAATTTAATTTTTCTAAATAATCAACATATTCTACAACTATTTCTTTATTCCCTTTATCTATAGCAATTTTATAATACTCTAATGCTTTTTTGTATTCTTCTGATTCTTTACATCTTTTAATATTTTCTAAAATATCATCCATATTAAGATTTTCTAATTGTTCATTTTCGGTTGATATTTCTAAATTTTTTGTCTTTTTAGAATATTCTGACATTATTTTCTCCATTTCTGTAATAAAAATAATGTAAAAAGTATTTTTTCAAAAATCAATTAAATTTTCTAATTTTTTTGATGTCTTTTATTACTTGAAATTTTTATTTATATTTATTTTTTAATTTTTTTATTAATTAAATTACAATTTTTTAACAATTTATTTTTTTATAAAATTAACTTCTAAGATGTCAGTTTTCTAGGAAAGTAATGAAAAATATCAAAAATAAATATAAAAATTTATTACAAATTTAAATTAGTATTAAAAATAAAAAACTATTGAAAAAAATATTTTATTTATTTAATATTTAATTGTTATTAATAAAAATACAAAATATGGCAAATAATAAAAATTGTAATTTATCAGAAAGTCTAAAAAATATGAGTTGTGAAACAAAATTGGCTTACTTACTAATATTGGCCTTAATTATATCTAATGTTTTCATTTTTACAAAATTACCTTGTAATGAAAATAAAACCGACGCAATTAAAGATTGGATTAATAAAAATCCTAAAGTAATTTTAGATTCAGTTCAAAGATATGCTGAAGAAGAGCAAGCAAAAGCTCAACAGGAACAAGAAAAAAGAACTGAAAAAGCTATAAAAGAGAATATAAATAAATTTAGAGATGATAAAAATACTGGTATAGCAAACCCAAAAGGAACTAAAATTATAGTTGAATTTTTTGATTATAATTGCGGTTATTGTAAAATGGCTTCAAAAGTACTTGATAAACTTGCTAGAGAAGATAAAGATATAAAAGTTGTTTTTAGAGATTTTCCAATTTTTGGTGGTGTTTCCGAAACTGCTGCTAAATATTCAATTGCTGTAGCTATAGCAGAACCAAGTAAATTTTTAGAATTCCATTCAGCATTAATGGGTGGTAATGCTAGAACAGAAGAAGGAATTATAGAAGCTTTAAAAACTGCAAATATTTCAACGGAAAAAATAAAAAAGACTTTAAGAACTAAAAATAAAGAAATAAACGATAGAATTGACGAAAATAAAAAATTGGGCTTTTCTATAAATTTACAAGGAACTCCTGCTCTTATAATAGGAGAAGAATTTATTCCTGGTTATGTTGATGCTGAAACAATAAAAGCTAAATTAAAATAAATAGGTTTAAAAACTATGAGAAAAAAAATATCATTAATTTTATTATTTATTTGTTTAATTTCTTGTACAAGTTTTTCAAATACAGAGTATTTAGAAGAACGATTAGAAAATAGTAATAATTTTAATGATATTTTGACTTTAAAATATCTAAGATATTCCTATGTTTTGAAAAAAAATTATGATTACAAAAGTGCTAGTTATTTTTCAAAATTAGCAAAACAAGCTTATAATAGACAAAAAGATTTTTCATTAAAAATTGATGATAGTTTAAAAGATATAGAACCAGAAAAATTAGCTAATTTGTATTTTTTATTCAATTGTTGGCTATATTTTGAGACAAATCATAAAAATCTTGGTGAAGCTGCTATTTGTAAAAATTCGTTTATAAAAGAAGCAGAATTATTAGAAAAAAGAAAATTTTTAACAAATAAACAAAAAACTGTTGAAGTCGAAGAAGATCAAATTAATTTTTTAACAAAAAACGAAGAATTATATTATTTAGATTTTGCAAAAAATAAAGTCATTAATCTATATTTTGATTTTGATAATTATAAATTAAATCCAGAGTCTTTGGCAAAAGTTAGTTCAATTTTAAAATATATTAATGAATTAAAAGAAGATTATAAAATTACTATAACCGGGCATACAGATAGAATAGGAAAAGCTATTTATAATAATACTTTAGCAAGAAGAAGGGCAAACACGGTTTATAATATTTTTATTAAAAATGGTGTTCCTAAAAATTTAATTACAGTTATAGATATGAGTTCAAAATCACCACAGGTAATAACAAGACAAAATGAAAAAAATCAACTTAATAGAAGAGTTGAAGTTAAAATAGATACCGGCTATAGAAATCAAGATATGATACCGCAACCAATGAAATTATAAAAAAACAGCTATTTTTATATTGTAAAATTATTATTGATTAATTTATTTGATAAATAAAAATATTAGAATGACAAAATATTTATTTGATACATCACTTGTAGAAGGATTAATTCTAAAAAGACCAAATAGATTTTTAATGGATGTTTTAATAAATAATAAAATAATAAAATGTCATTGTCCTAGCACTGGCAGAATTGGTGGTATAGTTTTTGATAAAATTCCTTGTTTATTATCAAAATGTGATGAATATTCTAAAAGAAAAACTAGTTATACAGTTGAGGCAATAAGTTTAAATAAACCAGAAGATAAAAAAAAATATTGGATAGGTATAAATCAAGTTAAAGCTAATAGATATATAGAATATTTTTTAAAAACCAATCAATTAAATAAAATTGTAAAATGTGATGAAAATACTGAAATTTTAAGAGAAAAATTCATAGGAAAATCAAAACTAGATTTTTTGGTTAAAAATTCATATATTGAAGTAAAAACCCCATTGGTACAGTTACAATTAAAAAAATATTATTTTACAAATAAAAATGTCAAAATGAACAATTTTATTGATTTTAATTCTACTGACAGATTTTTAAAACATATTAAAGAACTTTCGAATTCGTTAAGTACCAATAACAAAGCACATTTAATTACGCTTTTTATATTTGATGCGAAAAAGTTTGATCCGCCGCATAGTGAAAAATATGAGTATATATTTGATGCAGTTTCAAAAGCGGAAAAATCTGGTGTTAAAATGTGGCAAGTTAATTTATTTTTTAATGAATATGGAATTGAATTAAAAAGTTATTATAAAATGGATTTAAAAATTTAATTTTTTTTTAAGCAATTAAAATAAATTTAATTTTTATTAAGTTTTAATTAATATTTTATTTTATAAATAAAAAATAATTAAATACGTCTTTATACAAAGAAATACATAGTATTTCAGATATATTGAAAAAGATATATCATTTTTTAAAAAAACTTTTAGTTAGCCAGATATATTTTTATCTTTATATCTGGCGATTTTTTTATGCAGGAGGTCTATTGGTCTATTGATACAATAGACCTTATTTTTATGTTTTTACCTATATTATTGAAATATTATTATTAATATTTTATATTTATTATTAAATATTATTATCTATATTTTATGATATCAGAAGAATTTATACCTAAAAATAGAGGGCATTGGAGAGAATGGTTAAAATTAAATCATAATAGAACAAATGGGTTATGGATAATATTTTATAAAAAAACAAGTAAATATTATAATTTAAGTTATGAAGAAGCTAGAGATGAGGCTTTATGCTTTGGCTGGATTGATAGTACAAAATGTAAAATAGATGAAACTAAGTTTAAGCAATATTTTTCACCAAGAAGAAAAAATAGTGGTTGGTCTTCTTTTAATAAAAAAAAGATAAAAGAATTAATTAATCTTGGATTAATGACGCAAGCCGGGTTTAGTGTTATAGAACAAGCTAAGAAAAATGGAACATATTATATTTTTGATAATATTGAAAATTTGAATTTGCCAAAAGAGCTTGAAGAAGAATTTAAAAATAATAAAAAGGCAAAAGAAATATATGATAAATTGACATATAAAGAAAGAAAACATATATTATATAAAATATATTTGTTAAAAACAGAAAAAGGAAGGGTAAATAGTAGTAAAAGAATTGTTAAGACTTTATTAAAATAAAAATAAACTTTATTTTTGTCATTCTAATGAAATTGAATTTTATATAAACAAACCTTTTTTATATATGCCTTTACTTTATTTTTTAAATATTTTATTTTATGTAAAAAACAAAATTTTTGGTTATGTTAGATTATATAGAAGAAAATACAAATATTAATGAAAAAAATAAATATCTAATGATATTTTTGCACGGCTGGGGAAGTGATAAATATGATTTAATATCTTTATCTGAAGATTTTAATTTGGTGTCGAAAAATATACATTATATTTCTGTAAATGCACCATATCAATGTGATAATGGTTTTGGATATCAATGGTTTTCTTTAAAAAAAATGGATATTAATTATATTCAAAAAGAAATAAAAAATAATAATTCTATTATGAGAGATTTTTTAGATTTTCAGTCAAAAAGATTAAATATAGATTATAATAAAATTTTTCTTGTTGGATTTTCGCAAGGTGCTATGTTATCATTATATACCGGGCTTACATTACAAAAACAACTTGCGGGAATAATAGCTTTTTCTGGATTATTACCCGTAACGTTTGATAATGCAAAAAAAACTTTAACAACTAAACAAAAAATTCTTATGACCCACGGAGAAGAAGATAATACAATTATTCCACAATTATTTGAATATAGTACGGAAATTTTAAAAAAATTTGATTTTGATATTTCATATCACTTGTTAGAAAATTTAGGACACGGAATAAATGAAGATTGTGTTAATTATGCTAAGGATTTTGTAAAAAATTTAATTGATTTTAATTTAACTTTTTAAAATAAAATTTTATTTTTTTATACAAATACTTGAAAAGTTTAAAAGCGTACCTATATAATAAATTATAAAATATTAATTAACAATTTAAGAAGGTAGAAAGATGAGTAAAATTATAGGTATTGACTTAGGAACTACAAATTCCTGTGTCGCAGTTATGGAAGGTAGTAATACTAAAGTTATCGAAAATGCAGAAGGTATACGAACGACTCCTTCAATAGTAGCTTTTACAAAAGAAGGCGATAAAATTGTTGGTGAACCTGCAAAGCGTCAAGCTGTTACTAATGCAGAAAATACTATTTATTCTGTAAAAAGATTAATAGGAAGACGATTTGACGAAAAAGTCGTTCAAGATGATATGAATAAAACTCCTTACAAAATTGCAAAGGCTGGTAATGGAGATGCTTGGGTTGAAGCTAGAGGTGAAAAATATTCCCCATCTCAAATTAGTGCTTTTATTTTACAAAAAATGAAAGAAACAGCAGAATCTTATCTTGGTGAAAAAGTAACAGAAGCTGTTATTACAGTTCCTGCGTATTTTAATGATTCACAAAGACAAGCAACAAAGGATGCGGGAAAAATTGCTGGTTTAGATGTAAAAAGAATTATAAATGAACCAACAGCAGCTGCTTTAGCTTATGGCCTTGATAAAGATGGAAATAAAACTATTGTTGTTTATGATTTAGGTGGTGGTACTTTTGATGTGTCAATTTTAGAAATTGGTGATGGTGTTTTTGAAGTAAAAGCCACAAATGGTGATACTTTTTTGGGTGGTGAAGATTTTGATGCAAGAATTCAACAATTTTTAATTGATAGTTTTAAAGCTTCGAATGGTATTGATTTGTCAAATGATAGTTTAGCACTTCAAAGATTAAAAGAGGCGGCAGAAAATGCTAAAAAAGAATTATCAAGTACAACTGAAACTGAAATTAATTTACCATATATAACAGCAGATGCAACTGGCCCAAAACACTTAAATGTGAAACTTTCAAGGGCAAAATTAGAACAACTAACAGATGATTTAATAAAAAGAACAATAGAACCTTGCAAGAAAGCATTAGCCGATGCTGGTTTAAAAACTTCCGATATAAATGAAGTAGTATTAGTTGGTGGTATGACAAGAATGCCAAAAGTTCAAGAAACTGTTAAAAATTTCTTTGGTAAAGATCCACATAAAGGTGTAAATCCTGATGAAGTAGTAGCAGTTGGTGCAGCAATTCAAGGTGGTGTTTTAAAAGGAGATGTAAATGATGTATTATTACTTGATGTAACTCCACTTTCTTTAGGTATTGAAACTATGGGCGGTGTGTTTACAAGATTAATTGATAGGAATACAACAATTCCTACGAAAAAAAGTCAAGTATTTTCAACGGCAGAAAATAATCAACCAGCTGTAACTATTAAAGTTTATCAAGGTGAAAGGGATATAGCTGCCTACAATAAATTACTTGGAGAATTTACTTTAGATGGTATTCCACCTGCACCTAGAGGTATGCCACAAATAGAAGTTACTTTTGATATTGATGCTAATGGTGTTGTAAATGTTTCTGCTATTGATAAAGGTACAAATAAAAAGCAAAATATTACAATACAATCTTCTGGTGGTTTGACAGATGCAGAAATTGAAAAAATGATGAAAGATGCTGAAGCTAATGCTGCTAGTGATAAAGCTAAAAAAGAATTAGCTGATGCAAGAAATCATGCCGATACATTAATTTATTCAGTTGAAAAATCTTTAACAGATTATGGAGATAAATTAACTGAAGATGAAAAAAATGCTATAACTGCAGAAGTAGAAGCAACTAAAAAAGCTGCTGAAGGTGAAGATGTAGAATCTATTAAAAATGCAATAGAAAAATTAACTAATGCTTCAATGAAACTTGGTGAAAAAATTTATCAAGCTCAACAACAGGCTAGCAATGCTGACAATAATGATTCTAATGCTGGAACTACAAATGATGATGGTTCAATAAATGGTGAATTTGAAGAAAAAAAATAGTCAATAATTTTTATATATAAATGTATGTGGGAATTTTATCTAATTCTCACATATTTTTTGTTGATTTTTTTAGGATAAAAATAATTTATTCCAAGAATACCCCGTATAATCTGTATAGTAGTTGTTTATACAAAAAAATGGTGAATTTTTAATTTTGTATAGATGTTTAAGGTGTGTTTTTGAAAGAAGAAATAAAGTTACTGAAAAAGATGATATCAATGAGTTGTTTAAATTGGCAAGAAATATTGCGAATGGTTTTAATAACTAATTTAGTTATATAGCCTATTTGTTATGAAATAAATAGGCTATATTTATGTATCCCGAAATCCCCCAGATAGTCTGGGGGTTCCATAGAGCCTTTTGGCGATGAATCATTTAAAATTAAATTCTCGTTTTATATAACATAATTGAGTTTGATAAAACTCAATTATGTTATT
>CATOJU010000034.1 GCA_951800555.1 uncultured Rickettsiales bacterium
TTCCCAAACACCTTCCACAATCTCTTTCCACAATTTTGCTGGCAAATTTCCACCCATTATTTTATTAGTTGAACTATTATCATCATTCCCAAACCAAACTCCTATAACATAATTATCTGCAAAACCTATAAACCAAGCATCTTTATAATCCTGGGTACTCCCACTTTTTCCACCTATAAAATATTTTTTATCCATATTTAGCATATTGTACACCTCTGTTTTATTTATTAAACTTTCAATTCTAGCAGCTTTACCAGTTCCTTCTTTTATTACAGAATATAATAAATATTGCATATTTTTTACAGAACTATTTTTCAAAACTGCTTCTTTTTGAATTATATTATTTTTATATATAACTTTTCCATTTGAAACTATACTTTTAATTCCATAGGGAGAAACAGGTATTCCATTGTTCATAATTATTGTATAGGCTGCTACCATTTCTAATAAATTATTTTCTTGGGTTCCCAAGGCTATTGTTAAATCCCTTTTGAATTTATTATTAAGTCCTAATTTTCTTGCAATATCAGTAACTTTTTTAATGCCGAAATAATTAGCAATTTGCACCGCTACAGAATTTGAAGAAAAACAAAAAGCATCTTTTACAGAAATTTCTCCACGATATCTATAATTTACATTCTCCGGATACCAATTTCCAACTCTTACAGGTTCATCAACAAAAATATCATTCGGTTCCAAGCCATTTTCAAAGCCAGTAAGATAGACAAAAAATTTAAATGTTGAACCAGTTTGTCTATTTGCATAAATTGTCCTATTGAATTGACTTTTATTATAATCTTTACCACCGGCCATAGCCACAATTTCACCTTTTTTATTTAAAATAATAACTGCAAGTTCACTATTACCAATTTGTTTTGAATTATTTTTTACAAAATTATTAATAATATCTATAGTCTTATTTTGTATATATTTATTTAAAGTAGATGTTATAACTACATTTGTAGAATTTTTATCTATATTAAAATCTTGTAATTGTTTATAGATCCAATCAGTAAAATAGTAATTTTGGCTATATTTTCTATATTGTTTATAAAAATTTAAATCTAAATCTGGAACTATATAATCTAGGATATCATTTTCATCTATAAAACCAGCATTTTTCATATTCATTATTACTTGTGTTGTTCTAGATTCTGTTAAATTTTTATTTTTTGATGGATTATATTTCGTAGGAGCTTTTAATAATCCAACTAACATAGCACATTCATCAAGTTTTAAGTCCTCAACTTCTTTTCCGAAATAATATTTACTTGCCTCTCTTATTCCATAATTGCCAGCACCAAAATACGATTTAGTTAAATACATTACAATTATGTCTTCTTTAGCTAAATATTTTTCTAATTCTCTAGTTAATATAAATTCTTTAAATTTTCTTTTTAATGTCTTACTATTATCTTTTAAAATCATTTTTGAAAGTTGTTGGGTTATGGTACTACCACCTTGTCTTATATGACCTGATTTTATATTTACGAAAAATGCCCTGAATATTCCGAAAAAATCAATTCCTTTATGTTTAAAAAAATTTCTATCCTCTGTTGCAATTAAAGCATTAACCAAATGTGAAGGTAAATCTGAAAAAGTTAAATTATTTATACTAGAATCATTATACGATCTTATTTTATCAATATTATTTGAATATAAAATTTTTACATTTTGTTTATTATTTTGCGAAATTATTGTATCAATATCTGGTAATGCTACTTTATAATATATATATAGTATAAATAAAATTATAATACATACAATTCCTACAATACTGAAAAATTTGATTAAAATAATTATTGCCTTTTTTAAAAAATTATGTTTATTTTTTGATACTTTTGTTTTTTTCATATTCAATAATTATTATTCAACTTTTTTATTACTCTAATAAAAGCTTTTTATTTTTATTTTTCAATAGATTTTTTGTTATTTGTCTATATATTCACTATTTTGATAACATATTTTATTATAAATGTGGGTAAAATCCCCTTTATCTACACTTTACTTGACAAATTATTTTAGAAGTGATATAATATAATTATCGAGATTAATGGTATTGCAATATGCAAGAAATTTTAAAAAATAAAAAAGATATAAATATTTTTAATAAATTTAATAATTTTTTCATCAAACAAAAAGATTTTATCACTATTAATGAATTAAATGCTTTAATAAAAATAAAAAATATTGCAGAACTAGACAAAAATAAAAAAATTTATGGTGTAAATACATTACAAAAAGCAACAGAAAAAGAAATATCATTTTTAATAAATAAAAAATATATAACAGATTTACAAAATAGTAAAGCTGGTTTTTGTTTTATAGATGAAAATCATAAAAATTATATACCAAAGAATACAATAGCTATAGTTGTGGATAATCCACATTATTCTTATTGTATTTTTTTAAATGAAATGTATTTTATTCCTTTATTTTTAATAAATTCTGGAATATCTGAAAAAGCAAATATCGACGAAACTGCTAAAATTGGTAAAAATGTAGAAATTCAACCTGGTGTTTTTATAGGTGAAAATGTTGTAATTGGAGATAATTGCAAAATATGTGCTAATGCTGTTATTAATCATAACTGTTCAATAGGAGATAATTCATATATTGGGGCAAATACAACTATTTCCTATGCTGAAATAGGAAATAATACTATAATCCAAAATGGAGTAAATATAGGACAATGTGGTTTTGGTTTTGCTCACAATGCCGGATTTAATTATAAAATTCCGCAACTAGGAATTGTAAAGATTGGTAATAATGTAGAAATAGGAGCTAGTACTTGTATTGATAGAGGAGCCTTAGAAAATACTGTAATTGAAGATAATACAAAAATTGATAATCTAGTTCAAATAGCACACGGTGTAAAAGTTGGAAAAGGATGTTTTTTTGCATCGCAAGCTGGAATATCAGGAAGTACTAAGATAGGAAATTTTGTCCAATTGGGGGGACAAACTGGTATTGTTGGACATTTAACAATTGGAGATATGGTGCAAGCCGCTGGGCAAAGTGGTATTGCATCAAATATAGAAAAAGGAATGATTGTTGGCGGAAGCCCAGCAATTCCTATAAAAGATTGGCATAGATCATCAATTATTATAAAAAAACTTATTAATAATAAAAAAGGAAAAATAGAATGAGCGAAGAGACAATTTCTTTAAAAGAAATAAAGGAGTTAATACCGCATAGATATCCATTTTTACTAATTGATAAAGTAAAAAATTTTAAAAAAATGGATTCTTGTACAGGGATTAAGAATGTGACGATTAACGAAAATTTTTTTCAAGGACATTTCCCAAATTATCCAGTAATGCCCGGTGTTTTAATAATTGAAGCAATGGCCCAAACTTCTGCAGTACTTGTATCAAAATCATTAGAAGTTGAACCATTTTCTAAAAGTGTTTTATTTGCTGGTATTGAAAACGCAAAATTTAGAAAATCTGTATTTCCAGGTGATGTTTTGGAATTAAATGTAAAAATTCTTGGTAATAAAATGAATATTTGGTTTATTGAAGGTGTCGCTATGGTAGAGGGGAAAAAAGTTGCCGAAGCTAAATTTTCGGCAGTTTTGACAGAAAATAATTAAGGTAATATTATGAATTTTTTTGATTTTTTTAGGGAAAACGAAAATACTATTTCAAGTGAAATAGTTATTGAGGGGATAGGATTACATTCCGGAAATAATACAAAATTAACTTTAAAACCAAATAATGATGGTGGTGGAATAATATTTAAAAATACTAGTGGAACTACAATAAAAGCTTTATATAATAATGTTATAGACACAAAATTAGGAACTACAATTGGTTTAAACATAAATGATAATGTAGAAAAAATTTTAACAATAGAACACTTAATGGCAGCTATCTGGGCTTGTAATATTGATAATTTAATTATTGAAGTTGATAATCAGGAAATACCGATTTTGGATGGAAGCGCTGCAATTTTTATACAAGAAATTGAAAAAGTTGGAATAAAAAAATTAAATTCAAAAAGAAAATATCTAAAAATATTAAATGAAGTTGTAGTTGAAGAAGAAGATAAATATATAAAAATTTTACCATCAAGGTATTTGTCAGTTGACATTACTATTGATTTTAACTATGGAAAAATAGGAAAACAAAATTATTTATTTAATGGAAATAAAAAGAATTTTATAAAAAATATAGCAGAATCTAGAACTTTTTGTAATATGAAAGAAATTGAATATATGCATAGTATAGGTCTAGCAAGGGGTGGAAGTGAAAATTGCGCTATGATTTTTGACGATGATGGATTGATTAATAAAGATGGTTTTAGGGTTAAAAATGAAGTTGTAAAACATAAATTATTAGATTGTTTAGGAGATATATATACTTCTGGATATAATATTATTGGAAAAATAATTTCCTATAAAGGTGGTCATACTTTAAATAACCTTTTGTTAAAAAAGATTTTTGCAGATGAAAAAAATTATAGAATTAAATAAATAATCTTAATTTTAGGACTTCATATATTTTTTAATAAAATATTATAAATTGCCTGCATAAAAAATAAATTTATAATGATTATTTTAAAGTTCAAAATTAAAAAATTCTTTAATCATTTCTTTTAAAACTTCAATATTCTTTATATTATTTATTTTTCCCCTAAACTCAGCACTATTCGGTAAACCAGCAGTATACCAACCTAAATGCTTTCTAAAAATACTAATCCCACTGATTTCACCATAATAATTAATCGATAAATCAAAATGTTTTAATATTAATTCTTTTAATTCTAATTTAGTCAATTCTTCAAATGTATTCCCATTAATTTCTTTTTGTAATTTTTTAAATAACCAAGGTTTACCGTATATTCCGCGGCCTATCATAGCGCCATCCGCGTCACTATCTTCTAAAGCTTGTTTTAGACTTTTTAGATCTTTGATATCCCCATTAACTATTAATGGTATTTTAATTTTTTCTTTAACTTTTGCTATTTCTCGCCAATTAGCTTTTCCTTCATACATTTGACTTTTTGTTCTACCATGGACCGTGACCATTTTTACACCACAATCTTCAGCTATTCGTGCTATTTTTGGAGCATTTAAATTTTCCATATCCCAACCTAATCGCATTTTTACAGTAATCGGTACATTTACACTTTTTACAACTGCCTCAATTATTTCTTTAGCTAATTTTTCGTCTTTCATTATAGCAGAGCCAGCAAAACCTTTTACAACTTTTTTTACAGGACAACCAAAATTGATATCTATAATATCTGCTCCTAAATCAACATTTATTTTTGCTGCTTCTGCCATATAATATGGGTCATTCCCAGCTATTTGTATAGCATTTACATTATATGATTTTTTAACTTTATTTATAGATTTTTCTTTATTCCCAAAAAATAATGATTTTGACGGAATCATTTCGCTAAACATAAGTCCAACTCCGCCAAAACTTTTTATAATTTCCCTAAAAGGTGGGTCTGTAACTCCAGCCATAGGGGCAAGCATTATCGGATTTTCTATAATAATATTTCCTATTTTTATAGGCTTTAAAAAAATGTTTTCTAGCATTTTACTACCATATCTACTATTTCACCAATACTTTTACTATAATCACCAAGTAATTCTACTTGTAAATAATTTTCAAGCCTTCCAAACTTTTTACTTTCAATTAAAACTTTTTGTTTTGTATTATTAATTCTATTTTTTAAACTAATTAAATTTTTTTCAGCAGCTTCCCTTAACTCTTTTGCCCTTTGTTTTTTTATATGTTTTTCAATTTGCGGCATAAAAGCCGCTTTAGTTTCAGGTCTTTTTGAATAAGGGAAAATATGCCCATAGGTTATTGGTAATTCTTCTATTATTTTAATTGAATTTTTATGCATTTCTTCTGTTTCAGTCGGGAAACCGGCAATTAAATCTGCCCCAATAATGATATTTGGTCTAATTGTAATTATATTGTGACATTTTTCTATAGCTTCTTCTCTTGAATGCCTTCTTAGCATCCTTCTTAAAATCATATTATCACCAGATTGTAAACTTAAATGCATATGGGGCATAAGCCGTTCTTCATATTTAAATACTTCATCTAAATCATCTTTTAAATCCGCAATATCTATTGATGAAATTCTTAACCTTTCTAAACTTGTATCCTTTAAAATTTTTTTGACAAGTTTCCCCAAATTTATATCTTCATCTAGTCTTTTTCCATAATCCGTAATATCTATACCAGTTAAAACTATTTCCCTATAGCCATTATTAATTAATTGTTTAATCTGTTCTATAATTTGTTTTGATGGGGTTGATATACTATAACCTCTTGCCAATCTTGTTAAACAAAAAGTACATTTATTATCGCAACCATTTTGAATTTGAATAAATGCCCTTGCTTTATTTTCAAAACCAGTTATCAATTCCTTTGAAAATTTATTTTCTTTAAATATATCTTCTACAACAATTTTACATTTATCTATATTTTTATAATTATTAATTTCTAATTTACTATTATTTCCAAGTATAAAATCCACTTCTGGCATATTTAAATATTTTTCTTTATTTACTTGTACTGCACAGCCTACAACTCCTATAATACAATTATATTTTTCATTTTTAATTTTTCTTATTGCTTGTCCCAATTGTCTTTCTGCTTCTTTTGTTACTGCGCAACTATTAAAAATTACAATATCTTTATCATTTATTTTGAAATTGTTTTCTTTTAATATTTTTTTTATTACTTCACTTTCATAACTATTTAATCTGCAGCCAAAATTTATAACATTTATACCTGTCATTATTATATAATTAATATTAATTTAATTAAACATTGATTATTATATTATAATAATTTGTTTTTGTCAATAGACTTTGATTTTTTAGGTATTGCCCCCCTTTATAGGTCGATTTTTTTTATAATAAAATTTGTCATTAAAATATTGAATATTTATGAAGATAATATAAATAATAAATAAATTAAAATAAAAAGAATAAAAAAAGCAGATAGTAATTTTTTAGGTATTACCAAGTAATTCTTATTTTTTAAATTTTTGGTAAAAGTAAACCCAAATAGTATTTAAGTAGCCCAGATTTTATCCCTTCTTGACTTTTCAAATTTAAGTTATAAAAAATATCATATATTTATAAAAATATTAAAGATAATCATGAAAAAATTAAAAAATATATTACTAATTTTATTAACATTAGTTATGTTTATTCCTATTAAAGCTAATGCTATTTTACCAATTGGAATTTATTATGGAGTAAGAGGTGGTCTTAATGTTGCTGGTAATGATAATAAAATAGGGCAACTAAAACTAGATACAAAAGGAGGAAAACCATTTATTTCAGCTAATGCTGGTATAAGATTATTAAGCTTTAGATTTGAAGCTGAATATGCTTATAGGTATAATTTTACAACCTATAATAACCCAAAATCTAAAAAAATAAATGCACAAAATATAATGGGAAATGTTTATTATAATTTTTTAGATTTACCTTTATTGAAATTTTTCGTTAATGGTGGTATTGGTGATACTAAATTTTCAGGTTGTTCAGGAATTGATAATAAAGACAATTTTACTTGGAATGCCGGACTTGGTGTAAATATATCTTTATTTAATGTAGCTAATTTAGATGTTGGTTATAGATATATTGATATGGGCGAATTAAAAGTAAAAAATGGAAGTGATTTAGTAAAACTTAATCAAAAGGCACAAGATATTTATGCTGGTCTGAGGTTTGGTTTTTAATTTAATTAATTATTTAAATAATAATGAAAAAACTAAAAAATATATTACTAATTTTTATAACATTGGCCGTGTTTATTTCTGTAAAAGCTAATGCTGATGATTTACCAGAAGAAGGAAAGGCATATTATGGTATCAGAATCGGGTTTAATACTGTTAATAAAGAAGTTAATATAGATTCGAAAAAATTAGATATAGAAAAGTGGAATCCTTTTATTTCAGCAAATATAGGTATCAAATTACAAAAATTTAGATTTGAGTTAGAATTTGCTTATAGATGTAATTTTATAGACTATGATGATGGAGTAGGTGCAATAAGTACAATGGGAAATTTTTATTATAATTTTTTAGATTTAAATTTGTTAAAGTTCTTTGTTAATATTGGTGTTGGCAATACAAAACTTTTTAGTTTTTCAGAAATTGATAAAAAAGAAAACTTTACTTGGAATACTGGACTTGGTGTAAATATATCTTTATTTAATGTAGCTAATGTAGATATTGGTTATAGATATATTGATATGGGTAAACTAAAATTAAAAAATGAAATTGATTTAATAAAACTTAATCAAAAAGCACGAGATATTTATGCTGGTTTGAGGTTTGATTTTTAATTTAATA
>CATOJU010000035.1 GCA_951800555.1 uncultured Rickettsiales bacterium
CTATTAATATCTTCAAGATTTTTATTATCTTTCAAGAATAAATTATTTACTAATAAATTATGTTTTATTTTTTCTCTTAATTCAAATAAATCTATTTCATTATTTTCTATTTCTTTTATAGCTTTATTAACAGCCTTTTTCGTATATTTTGTTGTTTCTACTTTTGATTTTGCACCATACAATATTTCTTTTGCTCTATTCATAACTAATATTGATAAATTAAATCTATTTGGCACTAAATCCAAGCATGTTTCTATTGAAATTTCACTCATATTATTAATATTTATTTTTTGTTTTTATTTTAAAAATAAATACTATATAAGTCAATTAAAATTTAAAATTAATGGGATTTTTCCTTTTCTTAATAATTTATTAATTTATATAACTTGACATAAAAATCATTAATATTAATAATATAATCATTATATACAATAATTATAAAAAAAATAAACGGTGGAATTAAAAAAAGAGGAGAAAAATAATAATTTACAAGCATTAGATACTAAAAACATTGATATTTTAGAACAAAATATTAATGAAATTAGCCCCTCTCTTTTAAAAATTTTACTTAAAGATAAAACTACCGGAAAATATATTTATTGGGCTTGTGATGAATACGTAAAATATGGAAAAGCATATACAGCATCAAAAGAAATTTTACCAAAATTAATAATTAACAAAAGAATAAGAATTATTCAACCAAGAATTACAAAAATAAAGGTAGATCAACAAAATAGAACAAAAAAATCAGCCGAAGTATTTACGCCCAGTTGGATTTGTAATGAAATGATTAATCATTGCGATGAGCAATGGTTTGGAAGACCTAATGTTTTCAACACTCAAAATAATCATGATTGGACACCAACAAAAGAAAAAATACAATTTAAAGAATATAAAAATAATAAAAAATCGGCTTGGATGTATTATGTCGACACAAAAAGACTAGAAATAACTTGCGGAGAAGGACCATATTTAACATCTCGCTACGATACAACAACAGGTACTTTTTTGCCGATAGAAAAACGGATAGGCATTTTAGACAGAAAATTAAGAATTGTTAATGAAAATACAAATAATGAGGAAGAATGGTTTAAATGGGCGAAAAGAGCCTATGAAGCAACCTATGGTTATGAATATCAAGGAGATAATTTATTATTAGCTAGAGAAAATTTACTTTTTACATTTATTGATAATTTTAAATTTAAACATAAAAAAGAGCCGGAGATAAAGAAAATAAAGCAAATAGCTAATATTATAGCATGGAATATTTGGCAAATGGATGGATTAACTAATGAAATCCCTAATATTATTGAAATAAATAAAGGAAAACAATTAGAATTATTCAATGATTTACCAAAAAAATCATTTACTACTAAAGTAAATGAAGAAAAACAATTAAATATAGGACAACAATTAGAATTATTCGAAATTTTGCCCCAAAAAAATTTGGAACCGATATTTTGTAAAATTAAAAATTGGCGTTCAAAAAGAATTTATAATTTTAAAAATTTTAAGGGAGAAAATATGAAATTTGATGTAGTTATAGGTAATCCGCCTTATCAGGTTAGTGATGGTGGTGCTAAAGCGAGTGCTAAACCTATATATCATTTTTTTATGCAACAAGCAAAAAAAATAACAAATAGATATATTAGTTTAATTATGCCAGCAAGATTTTTTACTGGAGGTAAAGGTTTGGATGATTTTCGTGATGAAATGATACACGATAGAAGGTTTAAAATATTGCATGATTACGCAGATTCAAAAAAGTGTTTTTCTAATGTTGATGTAAAGGGTGGTATTTGTCATTTTATATGGGATAAAAAATATAATGATAAATGTGATATTTATAGGATTAACAATTCCAGAATATCATATTCTAAAAGATTTTTAGTAGAAGATAATGACGATATTTTTATTCGTGAAGAAATATTGGTGTTTATAAAAAATAAAGTTCAATCTTTAAATGAAGAAACATTTGATTCTATTATATCAGCAGTAGTCCCCTATGGTTTTATTAGTGATTTTTTTAAAGATCCATCAAAATATGGATTACCACCAATTAGTGAAATACCTATAAATAATGGTTATAAAATATTAGGATTAGATAGCAAATTAAAACGAATTTATAGGTATATACCTAAAAATTATCCGTTTACAAATAACGAAGGAATAAATAAATTCAAAATTTTTATTTCAGAAAGCTATGGATGTGGAGGAATTGAAGACACACCTGCCATACCAGTGTTAGCTATACCTGGAGAATTATGCACGGGAACTTTTATACAAATTGGACCATTTGAGATAGAATCGGAAATGAAAAATTGTTTTTACTACATTAAAACAAAATTTTTTAGAGCATTAGTCGGTATTAGGAAACAAACACAGCATGCTCCGAAATCAGTATATAAGTTTGTCCCCCTTCAAGATTTTACAACAAATTCCGACATAGACTGGGCCAAAACCATTCCAGAAATAGATCAACAACTTTATAAAAAATACAACTTAAATCAAGAAGAAATTGACTTTATTGAATCAAGAATTAAACCTATGGAGTAAAATATGACAGTAATAAACATAAAAACAACTAAACAAATCACACCTAAATGCTATGCATATACAACCCCACAAATTAAAGAACATGATGGCTGGGTAAAAATTGGCTATACAGAACAAGATGATGTTAATGTACGTATTCGTCAACAAACACAATCAGCTGATATCGATTATAATCTAGAATGGGTAGATACAGCTGTTTATATTGGTACAAATGAAACTTTTAAAGATAAAGATTTTCATACCTATTTATATAAAAAAGGTATTAAAAGACTTGCCAGATCTGAATGGTTTTATATTACACCGCAGAAGGCGCTTGAAGAATTTAAAATTTTTAAAAAAAGTAAAGGTATTATAGAAACACCAGAGGCTATTCCCTATAAACTAAGGCAAGAACAAGAAAGGGCTATTGAAAAAACAAAAGATTATTTTGCATTACATGAATATGAAGAACCTGAATTTTTATGGAATGCAAAACCTCGTTTTGGAAAAACATTGTCAACCTATGATTTATGTAAAAAAATTGGGGCAAGAAAAATATTAATTGTGACGAATAGACCAGCTATAGCAAATTCTTGGTATGATGATTATGTTAGATTTTTAGGAAGAGAATCGGATTATTGTTTTATAAGTGAGGTTGATGCTTTAAAACATTGTCTTTATGTGTTAAATAGAAAACAATATCTTGAAAATGTAAATAAATATAATGGTTTTATTGAATTTATTTCACTCCCAGATTTAAAAGGATCTATTCATTTTGGTGGTCTTATTGATAAATTAAAACATATAGCTGATTTAGAATGGGATTTATTGGTTATTGACGAAGCCCATGAAGGTATTGATACCCATAAAACAGACAATGCTTTTAATCATATAAAAAGAAAATATACACTTCATTTATCAGGAACACCATTTAAGGCATTGGCTAATAATAAATTTAAAGAGGATGCAATTTATAATTGGACCTATGCGGATGAACAAAGGGCAAAAAATGATTGGGACAATTCTCTTGAAGAGGAAAATCCCTATAAAGAGTTGCCTAAACTTAATCTTTATACTTATCAAATGTCCGAAATTATTAGGGATAAATTGGAAAAGGGAGCTGATTTTGATGATGATGGTGAAAATGAAAGTTACGCTTTTGATTTAAATGAATTTTTTGATGTTAAAAGTGATAAAACTTTTGTTCATGATGTTGATGTAGATAAATTTTTGGATGCTCTTGTTACACAATCAAAATTTCCATTTTCTACGCCGGAATTAAGGGAAGAATTGAAGCATACTTTTTGGTTATTAAATGAAGTTAAAAGTGCTAAAGCATTAGCAAAAAAACTGGAAAATCACCCTATATTTGGAAAATATGAAATAGTTGTTGCTGCTGGTGACGGCAAAAAAGATGAAAATGATATTATAGAAAATGAAAAATCATTTAATAGGGTTAATGAAGCTATTAAAAAAAATGAAAAAACAATAACGATTTCTGTAGGTCAATTGACAACTGGGGTTACTATTCCAGAATGGACGGCTGTTTTAATGTTGAGTAATGTTAAAAGTCCATCTTTATATATGCAAGCGGCATTTAGGGCACAAAATCCTTGTATATTTAATATAAATAATCAACTTTTTCGTAAAGAAAATGCCTATGTTTTTGATTTTGATCCAGCTAGAACATTGGAAATTGTTGAGAAATTTGCTAATGATTTAAGTTCGAATACACATAATACTAAAGGTGACTTGGAAATAAGAAAAAGAAATATAATGGAGCTTGTTAATTTTTTCCCCCTTTATGGTGAAGATGATGAAGGAGAAATGATAGCTTTGGATGCCGAAAAGGTTCTCTCTGTACCAAGAAAAATTCATGCGAGAGAGGTTGTTCGTCGTGGTTTTATGAGTAATTTTCTTTTTCAAAATATTAGTAATATTTTTAATGCACCCAAAGAAGTAATTGATATTATTGAACAATTTGAGCCCGTTAAAGAACCGGCTAAGGAGGTTAAAATAACACCAAAAACAAAAGATGAACTTTCTCTTAATGAAAATAATGAAGTTGTAATTAATGAGCAGGCGATTAAAGATGGTGTTAATAATATTTTTGGCGATAAAATGTATAAAGAAGTTAATGATAAACTAGTGGAAAATGTAGAGATGTCACGGGGAGAAATAAATAATAATAGTAAAAAAGATGAATTTTTTGAAAAACTAAAAAAGCAGCTTAGTGATGTAACTAATCAATCTATGGTTAATGTTGCAAAAGAACATTATGGTAAAGAAATGAGTACTAGTGTACAAAATACTATTAAGCAAAAAATTAGTGCTGAAGCAGATAAGATTGTAGCTGAAAATTATGGTGATTTTAAAATTAAAAAAAATATTATTGAAAATGATCGTAAAAAAGAAATTAAGCAAGCTATGATAGAAAATAAATTTGAAGATATTGATAAAATTAACAAAAAATTTGATAAAGAACAAGAAGAAAATAAAATAATGCTTATTGAAAATATAAAAGAAAAAGTCCCTGATATGACTGAAAATGCAGCTGCAATTATTGTAGAAACAGTGGAAAAAAATAAAAAAAATAAAGATAAAAACTTTTTTGAAAAAACAATTAAAGATCACTTAAGGGGCTTTTCTAGAACAATTCCGTCTTTTTTAATGGCCTATGGGGATGAAAATACAACATTGGAGAATTTTGATACTATAATTCCAGATGAAGTTTTTAAAGAAGTAACAAGTATTAATCTTAAAGATTTTAGGCTTTTGAGAGATGGGGGAGAATGTACAAATGGAGATAGTGAAAATAAATATTATGAAGGACATTTTTTTGATCCGATTGTTTTTAATGATTCTATAAAAGAGTTTTTGAGATTAAAGAAAAAACTTGCCAATTATTTTGATGAGAATAGTAAAGAGGATATATTCGATTACATTCCACCGCAAAAAACTAATCAAATATATACGCCAAAAAAAGTTGTGCTTGAAATGGTTGATAATTTAGAAAAGGAAAATCCTGAATGTTTTGAGGACATTAATGAAACTTTTATTGATTTATATATGAAATCTGGGCTTTATATTACTGAAATTGTAAAACGTTTATTTAAAAGTAAAGTATTAAAAGAACATTTTCCTAATGAAAAAGATAGATTAAAGCATATTTTTGAAAAACAGGTATATGGTTTGGCACCTACGGAAATTATTTATCGTATTGCAGCTAATTATATTTTGGGTTTTGATGAGGATGGAATAATTAAAAAGCATAATTTGAGAAAATTTGATACATTACCATCAGTTCAAAAAGGAACGCTGGAAAAAGACTTAGACAATATTTTTTGTTAAAAAATAATAATGATCGTGAAATTCTTAGTAGTCGGGGTTAGGGTTAATATATAAAAAAAGTGCAAATATTGAATATTGTTAATAAAAATTATTAATAACTTTACATTAATAAATTTTATTATATATATAATAAAATATTTAAAGATTCAATTAGTAATTATATTTTTTTATAAGGGTATAAATGATAAATTATATAGGTTCAAAATATTCATTAATTGATTTTATATATAATGCAATTAATTCTATTGTTTTATTAAAAGATTTTATTTTTGCTGATTTATTTGCAGGAACTGGGATAGTAGGAATAACATATCGTAAAGAAAATAAAAAGGTTATTTCTAATGATATTCAATATTATAGTTATGTTATAAATAAACATTACATAGAGAACAATATTCAAAATATAGATGATAGTTTATTTGATTATTTAAATAATCTTACTTTAGTAAAAGGTTTTATAACTAATAATTATTCTTCTTTCGGACAAGATAATAGAAATTATTTTTCAATTCTAAATAGTCAAAAAATAGACTCAATTAGACAAGAATTGGAAAAATTATATATACAAAATAAAATAAATAAAAATACTTATTATTATTATATAGCTTGTTTGTTAGTTTCAGCAGATAAAATTTCTAATGTAGCTTCTGTATATGGTGCTTATTTAAAGAAATTAAAAAAATCTGCTACAAAAGATTTTGTTTTAAAACCAATTGAAATAATTGATACTATTAAAGGAAAAGTATATAATGAAGATATAAATAAATTAATAAATAAAATAGAAGGAGATATTTTATATCTGGATCCACCTTATAATTCAAGGCAATATTGTTCTAATTATCATTTATTAGAAACAATAGCAAAATATGATAGTCCAAAAATAAAAGGTAAAACTGGGCTAAGAGATGAAAATAATAAATTAAGCGATTTTTGTTATAAATCAAAAGTATATAATGCATTTGATTATTTGATTAAAAATGCTAAATTTAAATATATTTTTTTAAGCTATAATAATGAAGGTATAATGAATCTTGAAGAAATAAAATCAATAATGTCTAAATATGGAAAATATTCATACGAAATTAAAAATTATAAAAGATTCTGTGCTGATAAACCCTGTAATAGAAATATATTAACTAATAAAACACAAGAATATTTACATTGTTTAATTAAATGATTGATTTTTATATATTATTTTATATTATATTTTCTGATAAGAAAAAATAAAAATAAATGACAACACATGTTTTTATAGTTGATAAAAATACTTTTAAATATCATTTGCAATATATGTTTGCCGGAACGAGTTGTAATTTAGAGGAAATAGATTTTAATAATAATAGTACAACAAAATATGGCAGAAGTGAATTAGGAGGGGTTTCTTTAATAGCAGATTTAGTTAGAATAAAAGTAGATGATAATATTATATTTTATTTACAGCAACACAATAATATTGATGGACAATTTTATGGTATCTTTAAATGTAAAGAAAATCCATTTTTAGATTTGAAAGGTGAATATTTATATAATGAATTAGGAAAAAAATTATTTTGTAGAATATTATTAAAACCTTTTGAAGTCTATAAAAAAGGAATTACTGAGTGGGAGGCACTGGATGAAATAAAATATATAAATTCTCCATATCAAATGTTATGGTCTTTAATATATAGAAAATTAAAAGGTAATAGGGGAAATACAATGATAACTATATATGAAGAAGATAGATTATTAAATTTAATAAGAAATAATAATATAAGATTGGATAATACAAATTTTTCTTTTGATGATAAAAAAAATGAAATTATTAATATAAATGATAATTTTATTTATAATGGAAAGCAAGTATCAATTAATATATTACCAAGATTGTTTGAAAAATATAAAAAACATCAGGCATTTGAAGGACATTTGCAAACTTATATTCTACAAAATATTAATCAAAATACAGAGTTAAATAAACTTTTAACAGAAGGTAATAGAGTGTCTTGGCTTGGTAATGAAGTATCCTGTGGAGTTGGAATGCAAAGGATAGATATAGTCATAGAAACAATAGATAATTATAATAAAAGATTAATATGCCCAATAGAATTAAAAGCAACAGAATACCCTGAATATATTTTAAAACAAGTTCAGAGATATATGGATTGGCTTTTACAATATTATAAACCAAACAGAGATTGCTTTATACAGCCAATAATTATATGCAGAGAAACCAGAAATAAAACTTTTATAAATGATTTTATAAAATTTAACATAAATAATAGAAATAATTTTTGCTATAATATTAAATATATTGAATTTAATATTAATAATCAAAATATTAATTTTAATTTAATTGATTA
>CATOJU010000036.1 GCA_951800555.1 uncultured Rickettsiales bacterium
ATATAATTTTCCATAAAATTCCAAAATACTTTAAACTTTAATATTTTTAATAATAGAAATATACTTTATTATTAAAAATATTAAAAGTTTTTATCTTTTTTATAATATGTTACTTATTTGGATTTTTATACAAAAAAGTTCAATAAATGTGAATAAAAAATAATTATATTAATAGGTGACATCTATTTCCTATTCTATTTTCTCTTTCTATAAATCTAGCAGAATATTCTACTGCTTTTTTTAAGGATCAATTTTTCTTTGACTGTTATTACAAATATTTTCTTCTTCCGGTATTTAGTCGATAGAATTATTTAAACTTTTAATATAATCAGCTAATTTTTATAAAAATATCATATCATAAAAAATATCATTTGTCAATACACTAAAAAAAAATTTTAAAAAAATTAATCTAAATTTTTATTAAAGAACCACCAAGAGAAAGTCAATGTTACAACAGTAATAGCAAAAAGTGGGAAACAATTATTCATAATCATATGAATATCAATATTTTTCAAGAAAATTCCTTTCATCAAAACACAAAAGTATGTTAGTGGATTAATTTTAGCTAATTGTTGCAAAAATTTTGACATATTTTCAATAGGTGCAGCATAGCCAGAAATTAAAATAACTGGAGTCATAACAGTAAAAACACCCAGTATTGATTGCTGTTGTGTTTTACACAATATTGAAACACTTAAACCCATACCAGCTATAGCCAACAAAAACATTGTTATACTAAAATATAAAGCAAAAATTGAACCTGAAACAGGAAGTTTAAAAAGCAATCTAGAAGCTATAATCATTATTGTTACATCAAAGAGAGTTATCAAAATTGCTGGAATTGTTTTTCCAACTAAAATTTCAGCTGAAGTCAATGGAGATACTATCATTTGATCAAATGTACCAAGCTCTTTTTCTTGTGCTATAGCTTGTGCTGTAATCATAAAAGTCATTGCCATTGCCATCATACCAATTAAAGATATTAAAATAAACCACTGATAGTTTAATTCTGGATTAAACCAATTTCTAGATTCAATAGTAACAGCTGATGTTGCTTTTTCAACTTCATTTAATTCATTTGTTAAAAAAGATTGTATTATACTCATAGCATAACTTGATGCTATTTGTGATGCATTTGATTTTCTTCCATCCATTATTAATTGAATTGCTGTTTTTTCTCCTTTATATACATTTTTAGAAAAATCCTGTGGAATTGTTACAGTAATAAAAACTTTCTGTCTATTCATTAAATTTACCATTTCTTCTCTACTATTGGTGTAGTAAACTTTTTTTACTACTGGTGTATTTTCAAATTTTTTTGATAGCTGTTTTGAAAGTTGACTATTATCTTTATCATAAACCAACATAAAAACATTTTTAACCTCTAATGTAGCAGTGTAGGCAAAAAGTATTAACATCATAAAAGGAGCTAATAAAATCATATTTCTATTTTGTTTATCAGCTAAAGTTGCTTGAAATTCTTTAATTATAAATGCTTTAACTCTATTCCATCTTATCATATTTACCTCACTTATTCCAATCTTGTTTTTGTTTTTTTATAAACTAATATAAATAAAAGTATACTAACTATTGCTAAAAAAGCACTTTGTTCTATTAAGACACTCCAAATATTACCAGCATTGAATAAATTAACTATACAAGTAGTAAAATATCTTGCTGGTACAAATAAAGATATAAATTGTACTATTTTCGGCATTGAAGATATTTCAAACATCATACCTGATAACATATTAGCAGGAGTAAAACCAACATTTGAAACTGTCATTGAAGCTAAAAATTGGCTTTTTGATGTAGTTGATATTAATAAACCTTGTCCTAATGACGTAAAAATAAATAAACTTGATGTTATAAAATATACTATATAGGAACCATGAAAAGGCACTTTAAAGACTACTATACACAAAAATGAACATAAAATTGTAGATACCATAGCTAAACAATAATATGATATAAATTTAGATAAAATTATATCCATTTTCTTTATTTTTGTTGTTAATAAAGCCTCCATTGTTCCTCTCTCCCATTCTCTAACAATAACCAAAGCTGTTAACATCATACCAACCAAAGTCATAATATTTGCAATAGAACCAGGTAAAATTAGATTCTTACTTTTTAAATCTGGATTAAACCAAACATAACTTTGTAAATCAATATTTGAAGCAATATCATTACCTTTATTTATTCCTTCTATTTGTAGCCATTTAGAAACTGCACCAGAAATATAACCTTCAACGAAAGTTGACATATTAGGATCTGTTCCATCAATTAATAGTTGTATTTTTGCAGGTATATTATTACTTATATTTTTCGCAAAATCATTAGGAACTATCATCATAGCTTTTATTTCGCTATTTATAAGTGCTCTTTCCATTGATTTCCTATCTTCAAATTGTCTAACAACAATATAGGATGTATTTTCCATAGTTGTAATTAAATCATTCACCTGATTTCTATAGCCTTCAAATAAAAGTCCAACTTTTATTTGATTATTATCGAAATTTATCGCATAAGCAAATAAAAACATCAACATTAAAGGTAAAACAAATGCAATTAAAATGCTACTTGGATCTCTTATTATTTGAACATATTCTTTATAAATTAAAGATTTTAAAATTTTTGGTCTTTTTTCTTTCATACTCTCTCCTCTCCATGTTCTGTATCATATTCTTGAATTGTTCTTATAAAAGCATCTTCCATAGTTTCTTCTTCTTTTTTTAATTCACTTGGATGTCCTGTTTTTATTGCTTTTCCTTTATAAATTAAAGCTATTCTATCACAATATTCTGCTTCATCCATAAAATGGGTAGTTACCATAACAGTTACACCTTTTTCCACCATAGAATTAATATGATTCCAAAATTCTCTTCTAGTCAAAGGATCTACACCACTAGTTGGTTCATCCAAAAATAGAATAGGTGGATTATGCATTATAGCGCAAGCCAAAGATAATCTTTGTTTAAAACCTAATGGCAATTCACCTGATAACATATTTTCATATTCATCAAGTTCGAAAACATCTATCATTTGATCTATTTTATTTTTTCTTTCATTACCAACAAGTCCATATATTCCAGAAAACAAATCTAAATTTTGCTTTACTGTTAGATTTGTAAAAAGAGAAAATTTTTGAGCCATATAACCTAATTGTTCCCTTGCCAATTCTGGCTGTTTTAACATATCAATACCCATAATATAGGCATTTCCCTTTGTTGGTCTAGAAAGCCCACACATCATTTTAAATGATGTTGATTTACCTGCACCATTAGGTCCCAAAAGTCCGAAAATTTCACCTTTTTTTATAGTAAAATTTATATTATTTGCCGCCGTAAAACTTCCATATACTTTGGTTAATCCTTTAGCTTCAATTACATTTTCAATTTTTGTTTTTATTTTTATATTTTTTGCTACTTTTGATTCTCCTTGCGGACAACCACCCAAAATATCTATTACTGCATCTTCAAATCTAGGTTTTACTGGCTTTATATGACTACCAAATTTTTCTTTTAATTTATCCTTTTTAATTACAACCCTAACTGCACTTCCCTCTATTACTGCATCTGTAATTTTTTCTCTACTTTTTAAAATTTTTCTCAACAATGTTCTATTTTTAATATTTATATCTTTCGTTAAAAATACATTTCCTTCTTCTGTTTTAGTCAATTCAGATGGTATTCCATTATACAAAATTTTTCCATCGTTTAATAATATAACTTTATCAAAACTTTCTGCCTCATCAAGATAAGAAGTAGACCATAAAATTGTCATTCCATTTCCACTTAAAGCCCTTACCATAGCCATCAATTCTCTTCTCGAAATAGGGTCAACACCAACACCTGGTTCATCTAACAATAAAAATTTCGGACTCCCCAACAAAGAACAAGCAAGACCAAGTTTTTGTTTCATTCCCCCAGACAATCTTCCAGCTAATCTTCCAGTAAAAGTTTTTAAATTTGTAAAATCCAAAAGGGTTTTAAAAGATTCTTTTTTTTCAGTTTCACTTAATTCTTTTAGATTCGCATATAATTCTAAATTTTCTAAAACAGTTAAATCTTCATATAAACCAAATTTTTGTGGCATATAACCTATTAATTGATGAAGTTTGTCCGTTTGCTCTGTAGCATTTAAATTTAAAACTTCTATTTTACCACTAGTTGGAATTAATAAACCTATTAATAATCTTATAAGTGTTGTTTTTCCTGCTCCATCAGGACCAACAAGCCCTATAATATCCCCCTTGTTTATTTCAAAATTTATATTATCAATTGCTACATTATTATCAAATTTTTTTACCAAATTACTAATAGTAGCTATTACTTCACTCATTTTTTTCTTTATCTTATTTTAACAGTAATAGGCATTCCTTGTTTTAAATAATCATCCGCATTATCTATAACAATTCTTAGTCTATAAACCAAATCTGTTCTAAGTGAAGCAGTTTCAATTGTTTTTGGTGTAAATTCAGACACCGGTGAAATAAAACCAATATGTCCACTATAAACTTTATCAGTAGAATCTGTATATACATCAACCCTTGTTCCTAATTTAACTTTTCCCAATTTAGTTTCTTCTATATAGGCTTTTGCAAACATTCTACTATTTAAAGATAATGTATAGATTGGGGTACCAGCACCAACCATAGCTCCATTTTCCTGAACTTTTATCAAGACAACACCATTTTCAGAAGCATATAAATTGCAATCATTATAGGTTGTTTTTGCTTCATCATAAATAGATTTTACATATTTATAATTTGCATTTGCTCTTTCTTTTTGTCTTACAATATCATCACATTTTTGTACTGATAAAACTTTTTTTTTACATAATTCTTTATTTCTTTTATAGTAGGTTACTTCATTATCTAACTCTATTTTAGCAATTTCCATTTGTGCTTTTGCTTGATTTAATTTATTTAAAATAGGCTCTTCGTCTATTTTTGCTAATAAATCTCCTTTTTTTACAATATCTCCTTCATCAACCACCAATTCCTTAATTCTTCCACCAGTCCTAAATGCAAGGTTAACTTGTTTTATATCTATATTACCATATAAAGTTAAAACATCCTTTTTTTCTTTTTCTAAACTATAATATTTGAAACCACAAATTACTAGTCCAAAAGCTATTATAACTAAAATAAATAATTTTTTCATTTCCTGTTCTCCATTAATTAATTAATTTGTCCGGCTACAGATTTATATAAACTAATACAATCTATATAATTTTGTATTTTCGAACTTACAAAATCAATTTTTAATTGTATCAATCTTCTTTTTTGTGTTAATAAATCTATTCGTGATATTAATCCATTTTTATATTTTATTTTATCATTTTTATAATTATCCAATTCCATTAAAAAATTTTGTTCGTTATTGTTATTAATAATTAAATCATAAAATATATTCATTAAACTATCATTTATTTCTTTTATAGCTTGCAATGTTACTTTTTTATAATTTTCAAACATTTGTTCATATTTTAAATTCATCATATCTAAATTAGCCTTTTTTCTACCGCCTACAAACAAAGTTTGACTTGCCCCAGCTACCAAAGCTCTAATAGTATTTGCACTACTAAAAAATCCACCACTTGCCATATTATTGAATATAAGAGAACCATCAATACTCAAAGTTGGTAAAAATTCCCTTCTTGCCACCTCAATATCAATTTTTGCCTTTTCCATTTCTCTTTCATAGGCCATAACATCTGGTCTTTTAAAAATTATATTAGAAGATACTGGCATTAACATTTTACTTTCTAAAGTATCTAATTCATCTAATTTTGAAATTTTTAAACTTTTAATATTATTAGGATCTTCACCTAACATTACAGAAAACTGTGTCAATAGACTATCTCTAATTTTTGATAAATCCATTTTTTCATTATTTAGTTTCTTAATACTTTGTTTCGCTTTATTAACCTCTGATTCTGTTAGCAATCCATTTTGATTTTCCAATGTTACAGTGTCAACAATTTGATTTTCAATTTGAATTAATTGATCGTAATAGGTTAAAATTTCATTGTATTTCATAATATTAAAATACAAAGTAGATAAACTAGAAACAAATGAAATATACGAAGATTGTAATTGATATTTATAAGATTCTAATTGCATTTTAGCAGATTTCGTTTTTCTCCTATTTTTACCAAATAAATCTAGCTCATAACTTACTGTTAAAGGTAAAACTATACCATCACTATTCATATTTCCATTACCCATCGGCAATTTTTTAATATCAAAATAATTAAAGCCAGTAGATAAAGTTGGTAATTCCAAACCAAAAGTATATTTTACATATTTAGAATATTCATCTATTTTTAAATTTGATATCCTTAAATCATTATTATTTAATACACCTCTTAATATATATCTTTCTAAATTTTTGTCATTAAGAGATAACCACCAATTATAATTAACATAATCCAAACTTGTTTTTATTCCTTTTTCTTTTGCTATAATTTGATCCATTTCTTGCGATGAGTTACTACAACTCACCGTAAAAATCAATATTAAAATACATAAAATTCTCTCAAACATTTTTAAACACAAAATTCTTATAATAATATTTATATTATAGGTATGCTTTTTTAAAAATCAAGTAACGTAAAAATATTTTTTTGATTTGTTCACTATATATTGATTGTTTTTTATTATATATAGTAAAATTTAATGATAAAAATCATCATTCCCGATTTATCATTTATTAATTTTTTCTATATACATTTTTCTAAGATAATAGGCCTTTTTATATAATAAAATTGAAAAATAAAAAAATATTTTTATGCAGGCAGTCTAATTTATAAATAGTAAAAATTTTCAATAAAAAATAAACAATAACTATTTTTCATAATGATTTTTTATTAAATCATTCAATAACCTTACACCAAAACCAGTAGCTCCTTCTTTTACAAAATACCCAGCTTTTTCAACAAAAGCAGTCCCGGCTATATCAATATGAGCCCATTTATTATGACAATCAATAAACCTTTGCAAGAATTGCGCAGCAGTTATAGAGCCAGCATATCTAGTACCAGATATATTTTTTACATCGGCTACAGAAGAATCCATCATTTTATCATATTTACTTCCAATTTTATCAAGAGGCATTCTCCAAGTTAATTCACCGGTACTTTCAGTAGCTTCCCAAATTTCTTCTGCTAATTCATCATTATTTGTAAATAATCCAGCATTAATTTCCCCTAGAGCAACACAAATAGCACCAGTTAAAGTTGCTAAATCTATAACAGTTTGTGGCTTAAATTTTGTAACAGCATAATATAATTCATCCGCCAAAATCAATCTTCCTTCTGCATCAGTATTTAAAATTTCTATTGTTTGCCCTGACATACTTTCAATTATATCTCCAATTTTTGTAGCGCTACCAGATGGCATATTTTCAACTAAAGCCACTACACCAACAGCATTTACCCTTGCTTTTCTCTGAGCTAGTAATTTTAGTAAAGAAACTACAACAGCAGAACCAGCCATATCACATTTCATATCAAGCATTGCATTATCTGGTTTTAAACTAAGTCCACCACTATCAAATGTAATTCCTTTGCCTACAAATGCAATTGGATCCTTAAATTCCTCTAAGCCCTGCCATTTTAATACTACAAATTTTGACTCACAATCACTTCCTTGTCCCACAGACAATAAAGAACCCATACCAAGATTTGACATTTCATCTTCTCCAAATACTTCAACTTCAAGCCCGTATTCGTTTAATTTTGAACATAAATCAGCATATGTATTAGGATTTATTATATTTGCAGGTTCATTTACTAAATCCCTACAAAAGAAAATATTTTCTTTGATTAATAAAAATTCTCTATATTCTTTTTCCAATTCTTCAACATCTTTAACTACTAAAGTCAAATTTTCTAGATAATCTTCACTTTTTTTATCTTTTGAAATATATTTATCAAATTTATAATTACTTAATTCAATACCTTTTAAAATACCGAATAAATTATTGCTTTCTTCACTTAATTCGGTAAAATCTTTTTTGGTATTATAAAATAAAGTTACATTTTTAAATTTATTTGAATTAAAATATTTAAAAAGATTTTCACCAAGTTCTTCAAGTTTTTTATTATTTAAATCTTCTTTTTCACCAAGTCCTACAATTACTTTTAATTTATTTTCACAACAAATT
>CATOJU010000037.1 GCA_951800555.1 uncultured Rickettsiales bacterium
ATTTTTGATTCTATTAATAAAAAAAATTTTGATTTAGCAAAAAAATTAACTGAAAACATAAAAATTGATAAAGAAATGATAAAAAATAATTTTAAATTTTATTGTTATTGTTATAATATTGAACAAATTAATTTTTTATTAAAAAACCAAGCTTTTAATAAAAATATAGAAAAAGAAGATTTAAATTTTCAATATGAAAATTGTGAAAATAAAACTATAAGTAAAACTATATTATATAAAATTTTAATAAACAAAACAAATAAAGAAAACAAAATAAATAAAGAGACGGTCCAATTATTAATTGAAAATAGAGCTAATTTTGGTGAAAAAGGATTTGAAACCAATAAAAAAGAATTTGACAATATTTTATTTAATCTCCAAAATATAGCTAATGATTGTTATAAAGAAGAAACTAAAAATAATTTAAATCAAATAATTGAGGAGTTAAAAACAATTGAAATACCAGAACAAATAACAATTATAAATAAAGATAATTTAAGTAAAATAAATGATATATTATCAAAATTTAGTGAAGAATTAAAAAATAACAATGAAAAAGATTTAGAAAATGTAAGCAATTCAATTAATGAAATTACAAAAATAGAAATAGAAGAAGATAAAAATTTAAGTAATTCGCTTAGAGATTGTGGTGAAAATAAGTTATTTTTAAATACAAATCGAAAAGGTAAATAAAAAATTATTTTTTTAATTTAAAATTGTTGAAAACTATATAAATATAACTATATAATAATTAGTTATCAACAATTTTCAAATTTATGGAAGATAAAATTGAAATTATAAAAAATAATACAGTAGAAAAAGTAATATTGCCAAATAGTTATGTTAGCGGAAATGCAACGGCAGAGGCACTTTTACCAAATAATAATGCCCTAAATATAACAGCAGCCTTAATTCATTTCGACAAAGGAGTAATAACAACTTGGCATACACATCCAGCAGGACAAATGATTATTATAAAAGATGGAGTTTGCAGGTTTCAACAAGAAGGAGGCGAAATTATGAAAGCCTATCCCGGAGATGTTGTATATTTCCCACCAAAAGTAAAACATTGGCACGGAGCTGAATTGGGAGAAACTATGAGTCATTATGCTTTTGATGGCATTAAAAATAGTAAAACAGCTGATTGGTTAGAAAAAGTTGAAGAATAAAAGACATTATTTTATAGATTTCTTGTCTTTAAAAATTAAGAATAAGGAATCTATTTTAAAAATAATAAATTATAATAAAATCTTAAAATCCAAAATCGATTTGTAAAAATAATTGGAGTAAAAAAATATGAAAAATATAGTTTAGTTTTCTATTAAAAATATTAAAAATTTTGTATTTGTTTTACAGAAAATTTTTACAAGAAAGTAATAAAAATTAAATTAATAACAGGTAATACCTTTAAATTAAATCTGTTGTATTTTTAATTTTAAAAAATAATATAAAAATAATATAAAAGTATATATTTTTAACTATAAACCATGTTTAGAAAAATTATTTTTTTAATTATTTTTACTATTTTTAGTACAGATTGCATATTGGCAAATAATAAAAAAAATTTAAAACCGCAAAATAATCAAAACAATCAAATAAAAAGCGAAAATTTATATATAATAAAAAATATCCAAGCTTCATATAAATCAACAGATGCAAAAAAAGCCAAAGAAGAAGCTATAAAAATAGCAGAAAGAAAGGCTTTAAAAGAATTATTCAAAAAAGGTGGTCTAAATGCTGATTATACAAGATTTATAGATGATAGTACTATTTTTGAAATGGTAGAAACAATAAAAATAGCTGATGAAGTTATTACAAAACAATCCTATTCTAGTACTTTAACAATTGTTTTTAATAAAGAATTCATTAATTTTAATTTAAAAAAATTAGGTATAGGCCGAAACTTGGTAAAAGATGCTGTTTATTTATATATTCCATTATTTGAGAATGAAAACGGAAAAGTGAATTTTTTAGAAGATGATATTTGGTATAGAAGTGCCTATGAAAACTTTTTCAGCAATAATTATCAAAATATATTTATAATAGATAATTATAGTTTATCTAATGCAGGTTTACTTTCTGTAAATGCTATAAATAATGCAGATTATAACAAACTTAAATCGTTATTAACAAAATATGAATCGAATACTGTTGTTATAGCTTTAGCTAGCTATAATTCCGTAGATGATGTCGTTGAAATAAATTTTAAAGAAATAGATGCAGAAAATATAAATGAAAGATTGTTGAATTTTTCAAATAAAGAGGATTTAGAAAAAGATGAATTAATTAGAGAAGCATCTATTAAAGCTTTAGAATTTTTAAATAATGAATCTCAACTTAAAATGTCCGAAGCAAGAAATGACAAAAAAAAATTAAATAAATTAAAAAAGAATAATTTTATAGATGTTTATTTTACAATTCCAAATTTTAGAGAATATGTTTATGTTAAAAATTTAATTAATAATCTTAATTTTATAAATAAATATGAAATTTTACTATTAACTACAAAATTTGTAAAATTAAGATTATTTTATAAGTGTGATGAAAGTGAAATTATAGCTTTATTTTCTAATAAAGGATTTGTTTTACAAAATAAAAATGGTAATTATTATTTGCCCTATAAAGGATTTTAGATGAGTAAAATATTGAATTTTTTTAATACAAAACAAATTTTATATATTTTAATGTATATATTTGTTTTTTATTTTTTTTATAAAATAAGAGGTATATTACCACCATTTATATTGGGATTTTTTATAGCTTATTTATTTAAAAATGTTGTTAAGAAATATGAAAATAAAATTTCTAGACATTGGTTATCAGTAATTATAGTATCATTATTTAGTATATTTATAATTTTAATTTGTTTATTCGCCCTTCCCGCTTTATTTAATCAATTAATAAATCTTCTAAGAGAAATAATGTCAAAAACTGAAAATATTGATTTGAATAAATTATATGAAAAAATAAATGAACTTGCTAGATTATTTAAAATATATGATGCAAAAGAATTACAAAAACATTTTCTTACGTTTAGTAATCTAGTTGTAAAATATCTAGGAAATATGACAAATTCTTTAATATCTTCATCTTTATATATATTGTATTGTGTATTTGTAATTTGTATTAGTCCAATAATTGCTTTTTATTTTTTGAGAGATTGGGATAAAATGTTTAACTTTATACAAGAACATTTTATTTCTGTTAAATTTAAAAAACATTATTTAAAATTAAGTAGTAGAATCGATGATATTTTGCATCACTATATTATAGGACAAATAAATGTTAGTTTAATAATAGGTTTTTATTATTCAATTGGTTTACTATTAATTAATTTTAAGTATGCTTTTGTAGTTGGAATTTTTGCTGGTATATTAACATTACTACCCTATGTTGGTTCTTTTGGTGGTGCTTTTATAGCATTAATTTTAGGGTATTTTCAATATGGAGCTTCTATGTCAAAGTTAATAAGTATAGGAATTATTTTTTCTTTAGGGCAATTTTTAGAAGGCAATTTTATCACCCCTAATTTAATAGGTAATAAAATACAAGTTCACCCATTGTGGTTATTTTTTGGTATATTTGCCGGAGGTGCTTTATATGGTTTTTGGGGAATTGTTATTTCTATGCCTTTAGCAGGAATTTTTGGTGTTTTAATTAGATTTTATTTTGAAGAAAAAGAAACAATAAATAAATAAAATGGTACTATTAATAGACAGGAAAAGATCAATAGGTGACGCATCCAAAGAAGTTGGAGTACAGGAGTATGTAATAAGATATTGGATAACCCAATTTGGAGATTATGTAAAGCCTACTATTGGGAATGGGAATAGACGATATTTCTATGATAAAGATATAAAGATTTTAAAATTCATAAAGTATAATTTACACGATAAAGGGTTAACTATCAAAGGTTTACAAAATTTGTTTGAGACTGAAAATTTAGAAAATATTAAAGAATTTGACAATAAAATAAATATTGATGAATCAAATAACAAAATTGAAAGTAAAAATAGCAAAAATAATGCAATTATTACTAATAATTCCTATACAAAAGCACCTGAAAATAGTAAAATAATTAAAGATACAACTAGTTATAATAATTATAAAAAAGATAATCTTAGTGAGAATACTAATAATAGTATATATAAAAATAATGAATTTATAAAAAAAAATAATAGTATAATATTATATATTTATTAAATTTTGTAAAGGTAATGGAATGTCTATTTTTTTTAAAAGCAAATCCATTATTGAGGATTTTTTAGCCAATATATGTAATATGTGGAATAATTCTCATAATAGGAATGATGAAAGTATTGAAAAAACAAAAACTTCTAGTAAACCATTTTTTAAAACTGTTAAGGATTATAATATGGAACTTGAGAGAATAGAAAAAACAAAAAATGAAAAAAATAAAAATAAAGTGAAAAAAATCAAAGAAAAAAAAGAAACTATAGAAAAAATTGAAAAAATAATTCAAATAAATAAAATGCAAAAAATAAATACATTTTATGTAAATAATAATATAATAAGCTTAGAAGAGAAAATAAAGGAAAAAAATAATGAAAATCTGGAAAAAATTAATAATATAGCTAGTCTTATTGATACTGTGATAAATATATCAACCCAATTAGAAAAAGAAACTAACGAAATGAGTAAAGATTGTAACAAACAATATTCTGCTAGTTTATAAAATTATTTTTATTTTTTAATATAACTGTATTTTTTAAATTTTTTATTTTTTATTTATTAATATATTTATTTTTTTATCTTTATTTTTAATATAATAAAATTAAAAAAATAAAGATAATAAATATAATTTTAGTTTGATAATTTGTTATTAATTTACTTTTTGTTTTGTAATCTTGGACAAAAACCACCAGGTTTATTAATTCTTAAATTTTCAATAATGAATTTCCCACTATTTAATATATCAAAATTTCTTTCTTCAACATCTAAAAAATCTAATATTTTTTTTGCAATATAGGGACAAATAGGTTGTAACAAAATTGTAATTTGTAAAATATAATTAATTTCTTCATATAAAACTTTTTTAGCTTCTTCCAATTGATTATTTTTAATTAAATTCCAAGGAGCAGTTTCTTCCATATAATTATTAGCCACATTTGCAATAGTAATTATTAGATCTTTATAGCTTTGAAAATCAAATTTATTTATAGTCTTATCTTTTAATTCATTTTGATATTTAAAATTTAAAATTTTTATATTCTCAATAATACCATCAAAATTTTTATATATCATAGACAAGACTCTTTGCACTAAATTACCAATATTATTTACTAAATCAGCATTTATTTTTTCTACAAGCCTTCCTCTTGAATAATCTCCATCATTACCAAAAGTAGTTTCTGTTATTAAATAATATTTTAAATAATCTTTTGCAATTTCTTCATCTACTAAAAAATCATTTCTTAACCATTCTATTTCAGTTTGGGCGCTTATAGCATTCCCAAAAGATTTTGAAATTTTTCTTCCTTCATTAGTCCACCAACCATGTGCAAATACCGTAGTTGGTAAAATATTTTTACTCAAAATTTCTTCAAGTTTAATATTTTTTAATTCCTCTCTTTTATATTCTACTGCCATTAAAAAAGCAGGCCAATAAACAGTATGAAATTTTACAATATCTTTTCCCACAAAATGAACTACTTCTGCGTTTTTCCAAAATTCATCAAATTTGCCAACACTTTCTAACGCAGATTGATAATTAAATAATGCATCTAACCAAACATAAATTACATGCCTTTCTTCTTCCTTTAAATCTTGTAACCAATCGCCATCTTCATCTAAAAGATTTTTATTATTTTCATTACAAGGTATTTTAATACCCCAAGAAAAATTATTTCTAGAAATAGATAAATCTTGCAAAAATCCTTTTGTATATTTTTCTTCTTCAAAATCCTTTAAATTACTACCACTTACAAAACTTATAACTTCATTTCTCCTTGAAATCGGTTGTATAAAATTTGTATTTTTATACAAATCTAATAAAATATCTTGAAACTCGCTTAATCTAAAAAAATAACTATCTTCTTCTTTCCATTCAACGCTTTTTCCTATTTCTGTTTTAAAAGTCCCATCTAATTGTTTTATCAGTTCATCTTCTTTATAGTAGGCTTCGTCACTTATACAGTACCATCCAGAATATTTACTTTTATATAACCAATCATTTTCTACCAATTTTTTCCATATTTTTTGTACAAAATCTTTATGTCTTTTTTCTGTAGTCCTTATAAAATCATTATATTCAAATCTCATATAATCTGCTGCCTCTTTAAAGATTTTTGCATATTTATCAACAAAATCTTGTTCCTTAATTCCAGCTTTTTCTGCTGCCTGTTGGAGTTTTTGACCATGTTCGTCCGTTCCAGTTAAAAATCTTGTATTTGTATTGTTTAGTTTTTTAAATCTATTTGTAGTATCAACCATTAAAGTTGTATATATTCCGCCTATATGAGGCTCTGAATTAACATAATAAATTGGTGTTGTTATATAAAAATTTTTCATTTTTTTAAATATTAATTAATAAATTCAATTTCTTTTATTTTAGAATTTTCATAAATACATTTTATTATGCTACAATTATTAATCTTTTTGTCAATAATAAAATTTTGATACAATAAAAACATAACTATAACAAAGCCATGGGCTGCAATGCCTATTTTATCATATTTTGTACTATTCACTATTTTATTCACACAATTTATAAATCTATTCACCGCATCAATCTTTTTTTCACCATTTGGAAAGGAAAAATCATCATAAACTTTTTTGTGAAAAAAATCTTGGTAAAAATCTTCACTAAATTCTTTTTTTATTTCAGCTTTCGGTTTACCAAAGTAATCACCAAAAGATATCTCTTTTAAATCCTCTTCTATTTCAACTTCAATATTACTTTCATCTGCAACTATTTTCCCAGTTAAATAGGCTCTATCTAATGGACTTGAGTAAATATGTTCCAAACCTTCATTTTTCAATATTTTTGCTATACTTTTAGCTTGTTCTATACCTGTTTCATTCAATGGTATATTCGTTGCACCTTGAATTCTTTCTTCTTTATTCCAATCTGTTTGTCCGTGTCTAAATAAATAAATTGTTTTAATTTCCATATTTTAAATTTTACAAATTTATATAATATATATTATATTATAAAAATTTGTAAATTGCAATAAAAAATATTAAACCAAGTAGATATTTTCGTCGTTTATGTGTTTTTTGTTATAGTTTTTATATCATTTATAAATAATATACTATTAAGATATATATAATTTTATACTAAAATATATTTTTTATTTTTAATATATTTTAAATTTAAAGTGAGGTTGAAGTTACTATAATTATATAATGTTATATATTATTGCTTTAAAGTTAGTTGTCTGTGTTTTAAAATCAATGGGATAATAGAATATTGTACTGTTTCACATCATTTGGGAAAAACTTTCCTCATTTTTACTTTTATATTTATTAAAATATTCCATAGGACATTAGGAATTCTTTAGCATTTTTACTATTGGCACTGGTATAACTGTTGGCTACAGTTAATCTTATAATGGGATCTATGGCTGTAAATTGTTTAATATTTAAATTACTATACTTATTTCTTATATTCTCTTTAAAGATAATCTATCTTTTATCTTTAAAGTTTTATTATGATCAATTAAAAATTTAAATCTATTATATCTATCTTTTAAATTTAATATATCTTTGTGATTTCTTAAATAATATTGACCATAATCTGACTTATATTATTTAATCCTCTAATCTTAACACCAGAATATATGTTATAGTATGTATATTCTTTCATTAATTACCTCATTTTTAATTATTAATATTTTTTGTTAAATTAATTATAAAAATGAGGTA
>CATOJU010000038.1 GCA_951800555.1 uncultured Rickettsiales bacterium
AATAGTTGGGTTACTAAAATATGTTAAAAATCCATTAATGGCTTTAAGTCTCTTTGAAGAAATAAAAAAGAATAATGACCAAGAGGCAGAAAATAAATCAAAAAATAAAAAACCTAATAATCGATTAAGATATAAATTAATAGATAAGCCAGATGATTTAGAAAAAGTATATTTTTTAATCGAATATGCTGAAAAAAAGGGATATAGTATAGATATAAATGCAAAAGACATAGATGGTAATACTCTACTTCATTATGCTGCTAAATATGGAAAATTAGATATAGTTAAGTTTTTACTTAAACAGGAAGGAATAGATTTAAATTTAAAAGATTATCGTGGTAATACTCCACTTCATTATGCTGCTAGAAGTGGAAATTTAGATATAGTTGATCTTTTACTTAAGCAGGAAGGAATAAATATAAATGTAGAAAACATAAATGGTAATACTCCACTTTATTATGCTGATGAAAATGGAAATTCAGAAATGGTTAATCTTTTACTTAAACATAAAGGAATAGATGTAAACACACAAGATATGAAAGGTAATACTCCACTTTATTATGCTGTTAAATATGACAGAGATTTAGAGATAGTTAAGTTTTTACTTGAGCAAAAAAGAATAGATGTAAATGCAAAAGATATGAATGGCAATACTCTACTTCATTATGCTGCTAAAAGTGAAAATTCAGAGATAATTGAGTTTTTACTCAAGCAGAAGGGAATAAATGTAAATGTAAAAGATATGAATGGTAATACTCCGATTTATTATGCTAATAAAAGTGGAAATTCAGAGATAATTGAGTTTTTACTTAAACAACCCGGGGTAGATGCAAATATAAAAGATATAAGAGGTAATACTCCACTTCATTATGCTACTAAACATGGAAATTTAGAGATAATTGAGGCTTTATTTAAACAGAAAGGAATAGATATAAATGTAAAAGATGATCGTGATAATACTCCATTTCATTGGGCAGTTATATATAACAAAAACCCAGAAGTAATTGAATTTTTACTTAAGCAGGAAGGAATAGATGTAAATGCAAAAAATAAAAGTGAGCAAACTCCACTTTATTTAGCAGTTATATATAACAAAAATCCAGAAGTAATTGAACTTTTACTTAAACATGAAAAAATAGATGTAAATGCAAAAAATACTCTACTTCGTACAGCAGTTATAGAACAAAATCCAGAAATAACTGAACTTTTACTTAAGCAGGAAGGAATAGATGTAAATGCAAAGAATATAAATGGTAATACTCCACTTCATTTGATAGCTTTATCTAATTATATAAAAAACCCAAAAGTAATTGAACTTTTACTTAAGCAAGAAAAAATAGATGTAAATGCAAAAAATAATGATGGTTATACTCCACTTCAGTTGGCATTCGAAAATGGAAACCTAGAAGTAATTGAACTTTTACTTAAGCAGGAAAAAATAGATGTAAATGCAGGAAATGATTATAGTGATATTCTATTTAATTTGACGGCTGAATATGATTATATAAACCCAAAAATAATTGAACTTTTACTTAAGCAAGAAAAAATAGATGTAAATATAAAATATAATAGTGGGAAAACTCCACTCCATTATTTAGTCGAAAGAGAAAACCTAGAAATAATTAAACTTTTACTTTCTGACAAAAGATTAAAAATTGAAGATGATAAATTAATACAAGAATTAAAAGATATGGCTGAAGAACATCCAGAAATTGCAGAAGGATTGGAAATTTATCAAAAAAATAGACTTGAAAATGCCGCTCAAGAAATTGAAGAAGGACCACAAATTTTTAATGAAAATCAGCAGCAAAATGCAGATCAAAATATTGAAACTGCTATAGAAGAAACTTCTAATTTAGAAGGTCAAACGGAAAAGAAAAAGAAAAATTGTCTTTTAATATAAATAATTATTTAATAATTTATTTAAAAAATAAATACCATTTTAAATTTTTTAAAATTGGTATTTATTTCAATATTTTTTTTAAATACAATAAAATTTAATTTTCCATTAAAAATTAAAAATTACTATTAAAATAAAATTATAAAAAAATAATTATTACAATATTTATAACTATTTTTGCGGATGCGAATGTTTATATACATTTATAATATTATTTATATCAACATGGGTATAAATCTGTGTAGTTTTCAAATTAGAATGTCCCAATAATTCCTGAATTGTTCTTAGATCAACCCCATTAACCAATAATTCTGTAGCAAAAGAATGCCTAAATGAATGTGGAGTAATAGTATCAGGTAAATTTAAATTTCTTCTAATATTTTGTACTAATTTTTCAAAAATTGTTGCTCTATATTTTTTACCCCTTGTACTAAAAAATAAATGCTCATTTGTATTATATGGACAAGTTTTTTTATATTTATTAATTAAATCCAAAGCAACTGGTAAAATAAATACAATTCTTTCTTTTTTTCCTTTTCCTACAATTTTTATTGTATCGTCTCCTATAAAACTTTTATTTGTTATATTTAAAGCTTCGCTGATTCTTAACCCACAACAATAAATTAATACCAATAATGCAATATCTCTATCGACCTCCCAATCGTGTTTGTCAAATATACTAATGCATTTTATAATCTTTAAAATATTATTATTAGTTACATTTTTTGGTAAAGTTTTAGAAAACTTGGGATTTTTTATTTTTAAAATAATTTCATTAAATATTCCATATTCTTTATTTAAAAATTTAAATAAACTTTTTACTGATGATAGCGCCCTGGCATTACTTCTGTTGGATAAATCTTTATTAAAATGTCTATAACTTAACCATTCTCTAAAATCATTATACTCTAGTTCTATTAAACTTTTTTCATTTAGTTCTTTTCCTAAAATATTTTTTATGAAAAAAATAAAATTATTTATATCAACTTTATAGGAAATTACAGTTCTTTCCGAATAATTTTTTTCTTTAGAAATATAATTAAAGAAACTATTTATTTGTTCACTCATATATATAAATTAATAATTTATAAATCAACTAAATTGTAGAGTATAAATTAATAATATTGATATGTACAAAAAGCCATCAAATCTATCAAGAAAGCCGCCATGTCCTGGAATTATATTTCCGCTATCTTTAACATTAAATTTTCTTTTTACATAGGATTCTGTAAAATCGCCAGCTTGTTCTAAACAACAAAAAAGTGGCGTAAAATATAGCAATAAAAATTTATATTCCGGTAAAAATTTACTAGAAAATAAATAACAAATAAATATAGACCCTAAAATACCACCAATTAAACCTTCATAAGATTTTTTAGGGCTAATATTATTTATTTTATGTTTTCCCAAATTTAATACTTTCCCTATAATGTAGGCAAAAGTATCAGTACACCATACTAATAAAAATAACCACATTAAAAGATTATTTCCATCAGGCATAGTTTTTAAAATAAATAAAGGTAGTAATGTTGTAGTTATATAAAATGCCCCGATAATTAACCACCTATTTTTATGACTAGAATTACCAACTATTAATCCCCATTCCATAGACATAAAATTTCCAACAATAAATAAAAAACAAATATCAAAAAATATATTATGTGAATATATAAAAGCAAGTAAAACAACTATTATCATAATGCCGGATATACTTCTTACTATATTTTCGCTCCATTTTTTATTATTTATAATTTTAAAAATAATATTTTTTAATTTTTCTTTCATTTTTTTCTCCATTAATTAGTAAAGTTTACCTTTAACTTTTTATCGCTATTTATAGTTATAATATAACTATTAACTTCTTTAACACCACTAACTGTACTAATAATTTTAGCTATTAAATTTGCTTCTTGTTCATCTTCTGCAATACCTATTATATATACATAACCATTAACAACCGAAATATCATAATTTAAAGATTTAATATTTGATTTAAAGAATATTTTTGATATTATAGTTCTTTTTAGGAAAAAATCATAAACATTTGAATATACAACATTACCAACTTTTAATTCATCAAGAAGTTCCCTAACATCTAAATTTTCTGTTATTTTATTTATAATATAATCTTTAATTTCTTGATTATATACAATTCCTGTTAACAATACTCGACCTTCTAACACATCAATATAATATCTACCAAAATTCCTTAAACCTTGTTGTTTTAAAAAATATGATTTATTTTTATCTATTGATTTTTGAATTTGTTTTTCAATATTTAAATCATTTTTTACTTGAATTATTTCTCTATTTAATCTGGACGTTTTACTGACAACCTCACTTCCTGTTGCTATGAATTTTACACAATTTGTGTTAAATAATATTAAAAAAATAAAAATAATTTTTTTTGTCACTTCAATAAATGTTTAAAAAATTAATATAATTGTCGCCAAATATTATATAATATATTTTTGAAAAAATCAAGGATTTTTTAAAAGTGACATGTAAAATTTCAAAAAACTGAAAAATATCAATTGATTTTTAAATATTACGCATTATTATGCAAAAAAATATTTTAAATTAATGATAATATTAAAGGAAAATTTACTTATTGGCGAAGGTGGAAGAAAAAAAATATACCTAGATCCAAGAGATAATACAAAATGCATAAAAATCACACCATTAGAAAGAAAAAAATTAGTTAAAAAAACCGCTAAACATTGGTATAAAAAAATCAGGAGTTTAGATTCTTTTGATGAGAATATTGTAGAAATGAAAGCACATAAAAATATGAAAAATAGAGATGAAGATGCATATAATCATATACCAAAATTTTATGGTGCTGTAGAAACAAATTTTGGCTGGGGTATAGTTGTTGATTATCTGGACAATATAATATCATTAAAAGATTTTATAACAAAATATGGAGTAACAGATGATATAATGACTGCTATAAAAGAAATGTTTTTAAATTTTATAAAAAATAATATAGAAATAAGAGATTATACTTCAATTAATTATATGGTAAAATTTATAAATAATAAACCTAAAATCTATTTAATAGATGGACTTGGAGCCGCTAATTTAATACCATTACATAAAATTCCATATTTTGGGAAAAAACAAACTATAAGAAGATTAAAAAAAATGCTTATTCTTTTAAAAAAAGATTTTCCTAAATATGAAGATAAATTTGACTTTGACAAAATTATTAATGGGTCTATTTATAAATAAAAAAAAATATATCTTTTAATTTTATGATTTTTTTGTTATCATATATAAAAATTAATAATATATCTTCACATAAAAATTTAGTAATCGATACAAATATCTATTGTATCAGTTCTATTTAATTTTATTTTATTTACAATTTTTCCATATTTATCAATTAAAGCAGTTATTCCAGAATTCGCAACTCTCAAAACAGGAATTTTATTTTCCAAAGCCCTAAATTTCGAAGCAACCAAATGTTGATAGGGACCGCTTGTTGAGCCAAACCAAGCATCATTTGTCAAATTTACTATTAAATTAGCTTTTTTATTTACTAAATTTGTAAAAATTGATTCATAACAAATAGTAGGAGAGAAAGTAGGAAATTCATCATCAATTTTCATAATTTTTCTCCAATTATTTGATGTGGAAATATTAGTAATTCCTGTTATTGTATTCAAAAAATTAAAAATATTGCTAAAAGGAATATACTCACCAAATGGAACAAGATGATGTTTATCATAAAAATCAATAATTTTACCATCTTTTATTATAAAAACAGAATTAAAAAACTTTTCATTTTCGATATCAACCCTTATTCCGCCAGTTATTAAAGTTTTTTCTTTTAAATTTTCCTTTAAAAATGATAAAATATTTTTATTATATTTTTTATAATCATTATTTTCAAAAAATAAATAAACTGGTAATGCAGATTCCGGCCAAATTATATATTTAATATTTTCACTATTTTCTAAACTTAATTTTAATAAATTACTTAAAATTTCCTCTTTATTGTTTTCTAATTTGATATCTTGTGGAATATTTGGTTGAATTAGTCTTATATTACATATTTTTGTAGTATTTTTATTATTATTCAATCTAACGAGTCCATATACAAATAATAAAAAAAATAAAAATATATAAAATATGGAATATTTTTTGTATTTTTTATCTTTTAAAACATAGAAACAAGAATAAAAAATTACCAATATAAAGTCGAATATATGTGTTCCAAAAATTGATACAGTTTGAGTTAATATTTGAGTAAAACCTAAACTATATCCAATTATATTCCACGGAAATCCAGTTAATAATATACCTCTAAAATATTCAAAAATAGTCCATAAAAATGCGAAATTTAATGTAATTATAAATTTATTTTTAGTATATTGTTTTATATATGATGTAAAATATGTTGTAAAACCTATATATATGGCTAAATATGCTGGAATTATACTTATTGCAAACGGAATTAACCAAGCAAATTTTAGAGGTTCTACAAGCAAAGAATTACAATACCAATAGCAATTTCCTATAAAATATCCAAAGCCAAAGTTCCAACCTTTTATAAAATTAATTTTATGATTTTTTTCTAAATTTTCTAAAAGGTAATAAAAAGTATAAAAAAATATAAAAAATAAATATGTAGGAGCAAAAGCAAAAGAAGAAATTAAACCTAAAAAAAATAGCTTTACATAATTATTTTTGTAAAATTTCATATTGTTTTTTCGAAATTATTAATAAATAAAAACCCGCAATAATTAAAGGAATTGACAATATTTGCCCCATAGTTATACAATCAAAAAAATAACCTATTTGCATATCTGGTTCTCTAAAAAATTCTATAAAAAATCTAAAACTTCCATAAAATATTAAAAACAAAGAAGAAGTCAACTTCTTCCATTTAAAATTATATTTTTTCACTGCCATTAGCATTATTATTAATAATATAATACCTTCAAAAAAAGCTTCATACAGCTGGGTTGGATGCCTAGGTATATTATCCGCTGTTGGGAAAATGAAACCATAATTACCTTTTGTTGGTCTTCCATATAATTCTAAATTTATAAAATTTGCAATTCGTCCCAAAAATAAACCTATAGGGACAACAACAGCCAAAATATCTATCAATTCAAAAAATCTAATTTTATACTTTTTGCATAATAAATAATTAGCGATTAAAACACCTAAAAATCCTCCATGAAAAGACATACCCCCGTGCCAAATCGCAAAAATTTCCAATGGGTTAGAAATATAATAAATAAAATTATAAAATAAAACATATACCAATCTTCCACCAAGAATTATACCTAAAATTCCATAAAAAAAGAAATCATCACAAAAAAATTTTTCATCATTATATAAATTTAAACTATATTTTTTATTTAAAAATTTTACTAATTGCCAAGCAAAAATTAAACCAAAAATATAGGCTAATGAATACCATTTTACATAAAATGGGCCAATACTTAATGCATTAGTATTAAACACTGGCAATTCTATTACTTTAACCATTTTTTTAAATTAAATTATATTAATAATTATATTATAACAAAAATTTTTAAAAAAACAATAGAACTTTTCACATAGAGGCACTGCCTATAATTTCTTACTTTATCAAATTGCAGCTTTAATTTTACATTTTTTTAACATATTCTTATCTAATTTATGTTTTTTCTTTTAGCTTTATTATATTAAATCCTCTATAGGTATATTTTCTTGGTATTTTTATATTATTTATATTATTTGTATCATTATTTTTCATATTATCTTTAATATTTGTGTAGTCTAGCATATCTATTTCTTAAGGAAGAATTAAAAGATTCTACTAAATATAAGTTTCAGATTTACCTATTATGTGTAATCTGCAATCTATTGTATTGTTATTCTTACTATATTCTTTTACT
>CATOJU010000039.1 GCA_951800555.1 uncultured Rickettsiales bacterium
GTATTATATTATTATTAATACTTATAGTAATACTTATTTTTTTTAAAGAAAAACATATAAATAAATTATTAGATAATATAAATTCCTACTACAAAAAACAAATATTTAATGTCAATTATAATATTTGCAATAGATTAATTATAAATGGTATAAAATATTCAAATTTGCATAAAATTCAAAAATTAGTGAATAATTATTGTCTTAAACAAGATGTTACTATAGAAAATTTAAGAGCTGAAATTTTAAAAAATCCTTGGATAAAGGATGTTTTTATACAAAAAAAATTTCCAAATTCATTGGTAATTAATATTATAGAATACAATCCTTTTGCCATAACTGTTAATGAAGAAAAAAAAATTAAACTTATTGATGAATTCGGCGATATAATAAATATTAGTGATAAAGAAACAAAGCAATTTAACCATTTATTTATGATAACTGGTGAAAATTTCAAAAGCGAAGTAAATAATCTTTTTAATTTATTATCTATATATTATGATATAGCTAGAAAAGCTACAAAGGCTAGACGAGTAGGTAATAGAAGATGGGATCTAATTTTAAATAATAACATAATCGCAAAATTACCTGAAGAAGGTGATGACATAGCTGATTCTTGGGTAATTTTAGATAAAATTATAAATATTTATGGCTTTGATGTAGATTTAGAAGAAATTGATTTGAGATTAAAAGATAAAATATTTTTAAAATATAAAAATCGCGTTGCTGAGGAAATTAAAAATAAATATTAAATAACAATTTTAAACTTAGTTTTTCCTAAATTAAAACCGTTCTATTCTTTTATTATTATCATATAAACAAAAAAAATATAATTATCTAATGTATTGGTCTTGTAAAAAAATATTAGTTTTTCTTATAATACAAAAAACCTAATAAAATCACTTTTTAATTTAAAATGTGGTTTCCCATCTCTTAACCAAATTTATCATTAAAATAATAAATAATACAGTCTTAAAATGTGTTTTAATCATGGCATTCTCAAAACTAATTACTTAATTTTTTTCCTTTTCGACAAGGGAAAAGAAGGAACCAATAGTAGTTTGGTTGTAATTTATAGCTTATAAGTTGTCTACAATCTACTGAAATGTAGTAATGGCAAAAGAAGTTTTAAGATAACAATAAATACAATAGATCTCCCGCATAAAAAATTTTCCACAAAAAACAAATATTATAAAAAGGACAAGAACTTTTAATATTTTTAATAGGAGATATATCGAAATACATTTTTATTATTGAAAATATTAAAAGTTTGAAGTATTTTGAAGTAAGACTTGTTTTTTGTGAAAAATATACTTTAATGTTATCTTAAACTATTCAATATTATTGATATCAGTATAATTTTTTATGTAAGATGTCTATTAGATAACATTAAAGAAAAATGACTTTCTAAATAATTCACAATTTCTTATTTTTACCTAAAAAATATTGTTTAATTAGATAAAAATAAAAAATCGTTAAATACTTTATTCTAAGAATACCATGTATCCTTTGGTCAGGGTTGTTTTTATTTTGACATTTTAAAAATTAAATTTAATATCATATCTGTATAGATAATAATTATTAGGAATTGGTATGACAGAAAAAACAGATTTTATTGCTGATAATAGTAAATTTTTAGTTTCAGAAGACTCTGGCACTATTAAGAAATTTAGAATTTTTAACGATAGTATTTTTATCCCAAAAGGTGAGAAAAAAGAAAAAAAAATACAAAAAATTTTGAATAGATTAAATAAGGATAAAGTTATAAAATTAGAAGCTGGGAGCGAATTTGAGGATTTTGACTATAAAGGAAATATTAGAGGTGAAACGCCTAAAATTATAAAACAAATTAATGCAAAAAAAGAATATAATAATAAAGAAATTGAAACTGTTAATAGGGAAAAAAAGAACGAAAAAAGAAAAGAAAAAACTTACTTAAAAATAGGAGAAGATATAAATAATATTCTATTTATATCAAGATTATTTAATTATATGGGTTATCCAACTTTTAATGCTTATTTATCCAGCGAAGAAAAACTATTATTTGAAAAAATAGAAGGAGACAATAGAGTTAAATTGTATAAATATTATAAAGATAAAGAAACAGCAAGACAATTCATTAGAAGAAATATGATTGCAAATTTTTTTAATGATGATGATGTTAATATAAGAAATGTTATGTACAATGAAAATACTGGTGAAGTTAAACATATCGATCTTGCTATAGAATATCCTAGGGATTTATTTAATATTGTTCAAATTCTAAATGGAACAGACTCTTCTTATAACGCGAGAGGTTATGTATTAAATATGTCAGATGATGCAAGCTTGTCGAAATTATGTAATGAATCAGAATTTATTAAAAATAGAAAAATATCGAATGAAGATTATGTGAATCTTATAAAAGAAGAATATTTTGAATTACAGAAAAAGATTTTTTTAATAAATGATGATGATTTAAAATTTATAACATATTCTAATAATAATAAATTGAATAAAAATGAGATTTTTGTTGAGGAAGTTGATAAATTTAAACGTATAATAAAACTACATCAAGTGAAATCATTCTACTGGATGTATACTCAGAATAATCTACATAAATTATTTAACTTGCCAGAAAAATATGAAAACAATTTACATAAATTATTTAATATTGATAAATTCTTGGAGAACTGCAAAGATAGACATCTTATACCTAAAGATATTCATAAATATAAAGAATACACTATATTTTTGAATACTTTATTACAAACACCTGAATTTAAAAATTTTATGTACTTAGCAGATTCTTTTTCAAAAAAAATTGAAAAAGAAAATTATCAAAATTTTAATGAGTTGTTTTCTGGTAATTGTTTAACTTTCCAAGATTTACTAGATAATAGTAACAACTTTGATGAATTTATAAAAAAATTTGACGATTATATGGACATATCACATAGTTTACCAAAAGATAAATTCTTTTCTAAAATTGATGAAGAATATAATCAACATTTAAATGTTTTTATTAATGATATTTATAAAAAAGAATATAATGAACCAGAATTGATTAACTCTTTGTTAGATAGTATAATTGATAATAGTCAAAAATATATGGATGTTATAAATAATATATTTAAAATGGCTTATGATAATAAAAATAATAATGTTATAAAAAAATTATTAAGCTATAATTTTGATAGAGCCGTTAATTTATTAAATACTGATAAAAGGGATTTAGCTGCATCATTATTTTCACTAATAGAATCTGTTTGCGGAAGTGAAGAAGAGTATGATAAAGAGATAGCTGAAATATTTATTAAAGATATAATTGAAAAAGGAGATCCTAATAAGATAAATAAAATTTTTGAATCGGCATGTAAAAATAATTGTCCAAATATGATTAATAAAATGTTTTCAGATGAATATTTAGAAAATTTTATTAATGTTATTTGTAATAAAAATCGACCAGATTTGATTGGTCCTTTGTTGAATAATATAACTGATAATAGTCAAAAATATATAGGTGTTTCAAATAATATATTTAGAATGGCTTATAAGAATGGAAATGCTTATAAGAATGGAAATGCTTATAAGAATGGAAATAAAGATGTTATAAAAGAATTATTAACCGATAATATTAACAGATTCGTTAATTTATTAAATTCTGGTAAAATGGATTTAGCTACATCATTATTTTCACCATTGGAATTTGTTTGCGGAAGTAAAGAGAAGTATGATAATGATATAGCTGAAATATTTATTAATGCTATAATTGAAAGAAACAATCCAAATGAGATAAATAAAATTTTTGAATTAGCATATAAAAGCAATTGCCCAAATATGATTGATAAAATGCTTTCACATGAATCATTAGAAAATATATTAGATATAAATAGTAAAATATCGAACAATCATAGTTTAATATATGATACTATATATAATAAAACAGATAAGATGTTTGAAGTATTAGTTAAACATAGTGCTAAATTTAACGATAATGATATAAAGAAAAAAGATATTGAAGCATTTAATAAATCTAAAAAGAAAATTTTATATTTAGCTGAAAAATATAATATAATGCTTGAAAAAAATAAATTCTATAAACTTATTACTGAAAATGTTAAAAATAAAATAAAAAAAGAACATTTAGATGGTATTAAGGGTTTGTTAGATTTAATGGAAATTAGTATTAGTAGTAACTTGACAATAGATTGAACTAAAATTATATAATTTTTTATAATTTTTATATTAGACATCCTGCATAAAACCCCCTTTTCTCAAATCCTTAACTCAAAATTATATATACCAACTATAAGATTAAATCTTAAACTAAATCTTTTTCTTCTACATCTATATCTATCACTAAGTATCTTAAATCTTTTTAAATCTCCTATAACATTTTCAATTACTATTCTATGTTTAGATATTTCTTTATTTCTTATTTTATCTTTTAATGTTAAGGGATGTTTTTTAGTTTTCTTTTTTAGATTGAGCTTAATATAAATATTTTAGCATTAGGTTAAAAGTTTCTTTTTTTACTCCAGTTAATCTCCTAAAGTCTTCTTCTTTTAGATTTTTTATATTATTATCATTATATTTAGACATTATAATCTTTTATATTATTTCTTTAATAGGTTTATATAGTTGTATATATTAATGGCAATATTAATTAAAGTAAATAAAGAAATAAAAAATAAAGAAAAAGAAATAAAAAAAGAAAAAAATAATCAATATAGATTACCTACGTACCGATGAACATCATACGAATTTTTTAATTCCTATTTTAAGAGATAATTTAGCCAGATTAAACAGAAAGACTAAAGCCTATAGTAAATCTAAATATATGTTAGAGATATCTATAGAATTAGCAATATATAAGTATATAATATGTAGTGATAGAAATAGTATAAATAAGTATTGTAGGTATTATGTGAATGAGGGTAAAATGGGTGAATAAATATTGACTAGGCAATCCCAATTTTTAATTAGTTGCTTGACTTTTACAAAAATAATATATATATAAAATTATATTCATTATAATTATAAATAGGAGATAGGATGACTATAAAAGATAATTATCTATTTAATAAAACAAAAGAACAACAGAAAGAATTTTTAAATGATTGTATTAAAAAAATCAACAATAATGTTAAAAGTAAAGTAATAGAAGTTATAGGTAAAGATAAAGCCAATAAAAATGAAAGAGCTTTAACAACAGATACCCATGGAGATTTAATATCATTAATGGGTGCTGCAGTAATGTGTGGTGTTAAATTTAAAGAAAATGAATTTTTATATTATGATAGAAACGAGGGAATTTATTATGAAAAAATTGATGACAAATATTATAAATATACTCCACCATACACGGGGCCAAAAAAAGAGGGAGGATCAATAGATAAAATATCAGATAATAATATAACTATTATTCCTATCCCAGATACTTCAAATGCGAGAGATTTATATCATTTAGGAGATGTATTGGATAGAGGTAAAGAAAGTTTAACTTCCTTATTATTATGTGAAGTTTGTCCAAATATAAAATTGGCACAGGGAAATCATGAATTTATGAGTGCTAAATGCAGTAAAGAAAATGGCGCTTATGAAGTCGAACTAAAGTCAATACACAAAACCCTCGCTAGGATGAAACTTAATAATAGAATAGTTATTGGTTTTTATGATGGAAGCGGTAACGACGTTATAAGTTATTCCCATATTCCTTTAACAGAAGATCGTATAGTTGGATTTTTTGATTTTTTAAGTGCTGTTTATATAGAAGAAAAATATAAAAAAGGAGAACCAACTGTAATGGAAGCTTTAAATAAAGAATTTAAAGAACAAGGTCAAGAAGAATTGCTAAATAAAATTTTAAATAAAGATATTAATAATAATTATGATGAAGACTATTATGATGACGAAGATCATTATGATGATTATAATGATAAAAATATAAAATTCAAAGAAATTAAAAATAATTTTACTAAAGAAGAAATGCTTATAATAAAAAATATTATAGGAGATGCATTAATTAAAAGACGGTTTAAAATAGCTGAAAATGATAAAATTACTTTTGTTAATGGTGGATTTATGGAAAATTTTTATGAAGATTTTAATGAATTGGATGGTCAAGAAGGAAATATAGTAAATTTTGCTCGCGGTGATGAAGATAAAACAATTTGTCCAACTGTAAAAGGACATGATTATGGTTGTAATGAAATAAAAGTTATAGGTAATTGTCTAGATATAGATGACCTTAAAAGTGTTGGTTATAGAGGAAATAAAGGTTATAAAGAATATTTTAAAGAACAATATAATTATAATCTTAAAAATGAAAGTTGTGCTACAGTTACTAATCTTAATATAGGTACCGGTATAGTTACCAATTATAGTTTTACAGTTGCAAGATTAGAAGATAATAGTATAGCTGATAAATTTGAACAAAATACAGAAGGTCATGAAACAATAACATTAGAAAATTTTGCATTGCTAGAAAAGACAAAAATAAATAACATAATAGATAATGTAGAAAATGAAGAAATGGAAGAAAACAAAACAGCAATTATTAATGGAAATTTACAAGAAAAAAATGTTGATTTAAATACTAATAATATAAAAGCAAAATTTGCCGAAGCGTACGAAAATGAAAATTTTGAAGATATTGAAAGATTATTAAACTTCTGTATTGATGAAATCTCTATTCCAAGACCAGAAAAAAATTTTTTTAAAGATTTTTTAGAAATATCTGAATTAATTTGTAATAATAATGATAAATTTTCAAAATTAACTGAAAAATTTATTAAAAATATATCTGAAAGAGATAATAAAGTAATTATCAAAATATTTTCAGCTGCCTATACAAACAATAACTCTGAATTAATAGATAAACTATTAAATAATATTGATATAAAATATAAAATTAATGATGAAAATATAAATAAACATCTTTTAATTTCTAATGCTTTTAATAATAATAATATTAATATGGCTAAAATATTAATTAAACATGATTTTAAATTTAATTTTAAAAAAACAACTGAAATAGAAAAAAAATCGTTAAAAATTATTAAAGACTCAATTAAAAATTTAGCAAACAATTATAATATTAGTAAAAAAAAACTTAATAATATTATTTCAAAAAATAAAAAAAATAGCATTGAAGAAGAATTTAATAGGTTAAATGAAGTATTAGATTTAATTAAAAAACAAATTGAAATTGAAAGTAATTTTCAAACAGAAAGTAACTATAAAACAAAATAATATTTGTTTTTTTGATAAAAAATAGCATCCTATTCTAAACTAGAATTACTTAATAATTTGCCTTTAGTAATTCTAGTTAAGAACAAAAATATAAAGAATATTAAATATAGAAATATATGAAATTCATATATTAAAATTTCCATAAAAATGTTAAGAATAATACGAAAAACTTTTAATATTTTGCATTATGATTTGAAATTTTATAAAAAATATATTTTAGTATTATTTTAAATAATCTAAACATAAAATAATATCTACACAATTTTTTTTAATACGATCTATAAAATAAAATATTAAATT
>CATOJU010000040.1 GCA_951800555.1 uncultured Rickettsiales bacterium
ATTTTTTACTTTTTTATTTAAAAATTTTTTCAATTATTGATTTGTATATCAATTTTAATTCTATAAAAATATAAATACCATTCTATCTCCTTAATATTAATAAATTATTCCAATTCCGCATTAAGTTCTAAAATTCTATCTAATAAAGGGGTTTCTTCTCCTTTTTCAGCATTAATTTTATCATTAATTTTTTTTAATTCTTTTACATTTCTCAACATTTCAATTCTTTCTTTTTTTCTTTCTTCTTTTTGTTCTTCTGTATCTCCTTCGTAACTAAAATTCATATCTTGACCTAAGACCATTTTTACTATTTTATCGGGATTTTTTACCATTCCATTATCGTCATTAGAAGAAGATTTAATTTTATCAATCAAATCCATTCCACTTATAACTCTACCCCATATAGTATATTGACCATCTAAATGTTGAAAATATTCACCGGTTATAATAAAAAATTGACTATCAGCGCTATCAATATCACTTGCTCTTGCCATAGAAACTGCGCCTCTGGTATGTTTCATATCATTTATTTCAGCATACATTTTTCCAAATTTACTACCACCAGTACCAGTTCCAGTAGGATCGCCAGTTTGGGCCATAAATCCATCTATAACCCTATGAAATCCAAGCCCATTATAAAATCCTTCTTTCACTAATAATTTTATTCTATAAACATGCCAAGGAGCTTTATCTGGAAACATTTGTATTATAACAATACCATCTTTTAATTCCATTAAAAGTAAATCATTTAATTCTATATCATATGGTATTTCTTTTTCTACATATTCAGCTTTTACAGAATTACTGAATAAAAAAAACATAAATAAAAACAATAAAACAAAATATTTTTTATTTTTTTCTATCATATTTTTCCTCCTTAATTTATAAATTTATTTATTATCATTATCTTCGCTGTTTTCAATATTTTTAGTTATTTTAGCAAATAGTGAAGAAGTATTAACTTCATTATTTTCTTTTTCTTCTTTATTTTCTGTTTTTGGTTTTATTTCTTCTCCATTAACTAATTTTTTAATTTCTTCGCCAGTTAAAGTTTCGTATTTTATGAGAGCTTGAGCTATAATTTCTAATTTATCTCTATTTTCTTCTATAATTTTTTTAGCTTTAACTTTACAATTTTCAACAATATTTTTAATTTCTTCATCTATTAAGTATAACATTTCATTTGAACTAGCCTCAAAACCATAACCATCTTCATTTTTAAGTTTATCAGCCCAATAAATAGGTCCTATTTTATCATTCATTCCCCAACTTACTACCATATTTTTCGCATAATATGTAGCAGTTTTAATATCACTTAATGCGCCAGCTGTTATTTTATCAGCACCAAAAATAATCTCTTCTGCTGCTCTTCCTCCCATTGCAATAGTAATATCATCAATTACACCAGCTTTTGTAGTAGTCGTATAATGTTTATCATTTTCCGGTAGTCTTGCTACATAACCACCAGCATTTCCTCTTGAAATTATTGTAGCTTTATAAATAGGATCTGTATTTTTACAGTTTAAAGTAACTAAGGAATGACCGGCTTCATGATAGGCAATTAATTTAGTTTCCTCTTCCCTCTTAACTTTGCTTTGATTTTTTACACCCATTACAACCCTTTCCTTTGCCTCTTCTATTTCATCATTAGTTATAACTTTTTTATTCAATCTTGCCGCCAATAATCCGGCTTCATTTATAATATTTGCTAATTCTGCGCCACTGAAATTTGGGGTAGACTTCGCAATTGATTTAAAATCAATATTAGGGGCCATTTTAACTTTCTTAGCATGAACCTTCAATATCTCTTCTCTACCTTTTACATCCGGCAATTGTACTGTAATTTGCCTATCAAAACGACCAGGTCTCAATAATGCTTTATCCAAAACATCCTCTCTATTTGTGGCAGCAATCACTATTATTCCTTCATTTCCTTCAAATCCATCCATTTCCACTAATAATTGATTCAAGGTTTGTTCTCTTTCATCATTACCACCACCAACACCGGCCCCCCTATGTCTTCCTACTGCATCTATTTCATCAATAAATATTAAACAAGGAGCATTATTTTTTGCTTCTGTAAACATATCTCTAACTCTACTAGCACCTACACCTACAAACATTTCCACGAAATCTGAACCAGATATAAAATAAAATGGTACATTTGCCTCTCCCGCAATAGCTTTCGCTAATAAAGTTTTTCCAGTCCCTGGAGGGCCAATAAGTAAACAACCTCTTGGTATTTTTGCACCTATATCAGTATATTTTTCAGGATCTTTTAAAAAATCTACTATTTCTTTTAATTCATTCTTTGCTTCATCAATTCCTGCCACATCATCGAAAGTTACTTTTCCTTTAACTTGCATCATTCTTGCTTTAGATTTCGAAAAACCAAATGGGTTATCTCCCCCTGCAATAGCTGAAAACCTAAAAAAATAAAAAGCAATTATTATTATCAGTGGTAACCAACTTAATATAAAGTCAATTATAACAGATTTTTTATTGGAAATTTGTATTATTTCAATTTGACTATCGTTTTCTTTTAATTCTTTAAAAATATCTTCAACGGCTATAAAATTTGCATATGTAAAGTATTTTGTACCTTTTTCAGTCTCGCCATATATACCACTGCCTTTTATTTTGGCTGTTTTTATTTCTTTATTTTTTACTTTTTCTAAAAATTGAGAATATATTATTTTTTGGCCGTTATCTGTGTCTTTTTCAAATATATCTGAAAATGATATTAAAGCTAAAATAATAATTAGCCATATGAATAAATTTTTGTTTAATCTTCTCATTTTTTAAAAATATAAAATAATAATTAAAATTATTAGCTTTTATTAAAAAAGCAAGAAAAAAGTTAAAATTTGAAGTGGTTTTTTTGTTTTTTATTAGTATAATAATATTTACTATATTATATAAAAATGGTAGGAAAGGTAAAAAAATAAATAATAGAACTTTTACATATTGCAAAAAAGATAAAATTTTAATAATTTTACAAAATGATGATTATGCACTTATATGTTTTTTAGTTAAAGATATTAAAATTTTGAATATATTATTTAGTTTTGTTTTAAATTATTTGAATACTGTTAATACCTATGTAATTTTTTATATAGAAGATCTATTGATTTATTATTTTCCATAAATATATTAAAATTATTAGTTAATATTATACAAACACTATGAATAAAAACAATTATAGAATTATAGCAAAAAATAAAAGAGCAAGTTATGAATATTTTATAGAAGATGAATATGAAGCCGGAATTGTATTAGAAGGAAGTGAAATAAAAAGTATCAGAACTGGAAAAGTTAATATAGAAGATTCTTTTATAGAATTCGACAAAAATGGAGAATTATTTTTAATAAATTCTTATATAGCGCCCTATAAATTAGCTACATTATTTAATCATGAAGCAAAAAGAAAGAGAAAATTATTGCTTAATAGAAGAGAAATAAATAAAATTATGAATAAAATAAAATTAAAAGGACTTACTTGTATCCCTCTTGTTTTATATATAAATAGTAAAAATTTTGCTAAAATTAAAATTGCAGTAGTTAAAGGTAAAAAATTATATGACAAAAGAGAAAGTATAAAAGAAAGAGATTTTCAAAGGGAAAAAGCTGCATTATTAAAAGAAAGATTTATAAAATAGATTATAGATTAATTTATAAATCGAATTCTTTTTTTGGTTCTCTATTAAACAATTTATCAAAAATTTCATTAAAATCGGCTTTTTCATAAACAAATTTATATAAATTTTCGCATATTGGAGCATAAATATTCTCCTCTTTTATAAATTTATGAATGGCTTTTAGTGTATAATAGCCTTCTGCTAATTTATCAAAATTAGTTCCTTTTATTAAATTTTCACCAAATTGTCTGTTATGACTATTTTTTGAAAATAGAGTTGCTTCATAATCGCCAAGATGTGCTAGACCATAAACACTTTTTTTATTTCCTCCAAAATTTTCTATGATTCTTCCAACTTCTAACGGCGCCCTTGTCATTAAAGCTCCTTTTAATCCGTACCAATTTAACCCATCAAGAATACCGGCAACTATTCCTATTACATTTTTTAATGCTGCACCAATTTCATTGCCTATAATATCATTTCCATAATAAACGCGCATTAAATTACTATTTAAAAAATTAGCTATTTCTTTTTTTAAATTTTCATCTTTAGAATCAACAACTGCACAGCTAGGTATATTTTTAATATAATCTTGCACATGTCCTGGGCCTAATAATACACAAATTTTTATATCTTGTTTTATTTCTTCAAACATTATTTCACTTAGTCTTTTACAAGTATTTATTTCAAGTCCCTTCATAGCTAAAATAAAAATTTTTCCATTAATATTATAATTATTTAATTCCCTAGCTAAAGATCTTAAATTTTGGCACCCTATAGATATAAAAACTAAATCATTTAATAAAGCTTCTTCAAGTTTACTTGTTAATTGTATATTATTTGGTAAAGTTAGATATTCATTTTTTCTATTTTTTTTTAAATTAGTGTAAATTTCACTATTTTCTCTTCCATATAATAAAACATTTTTTGCACAATATTTTGCAGTATAATAACTCAAAAAACTTCCCCATCTGCCACAACCTATTACTGATATATTTTTGTACATATTAAAATTATAAAAATTATCAATTAATAATAATAATATTTATACTTAAAGTCAATGATATTTGTGTGAATAAAATCTTGTTTATCTTTTATTTATTATTGACTATAATCTTTAATTATATTGTTATAAAAGTTAAAATAAAAAAGAATAATAAAAAGATTTAAAACGGATACTAATAGGTATATAAATAATAATAATTGAAAATAATATCTTTAATAGTGATTTTATTCAATAATTTATTATTTAAATGGATAGGATCTAAATAAATAAAAATACTAAAACTTGAAAAAATATTTTTTTAATTTTATTATCATAAAAAACAAACTTAATCATAATTATGCCAAGTTTTGATGTAGTTTCAAAAATAGACTTTCAAGAAGTTGACAACGCTGTAAATACAAGTAATAGAGAAATCGGTAATCGCTACGATTTTAAAAGTGTAAAATGGTCATTAGAACTAGATAAAAAAGAAAAAAATATAACAATTATTGCCGAAAGTGAATATTGTTTAGGACAATTAAATGATTCTTTAAAATCTTCTTTTGTTAAAAGAAAACTAGATCCATTATCTTTAGATTTTCAAAAAGAAGAAAAGGCTAGTGGTAATACTTTGAGACAAGTAGTCAAATTAAAAGAAGGAATAGATCAAGAAAATGCTAAAAAAATAACGAAATATTTTAAACAATCAAAATTAAAAGTACAAGCTTCAATACAAGGTGATGAAGTTAGAGTTACTGGAAAATCAAGAGACGAATTACAAGAAGCAATTCAACAAATTAAAAATCTAGGGCTTGAATTACCATTACAATTTATAAATTTTAGAGATTAATTTATATATTTTTTGAAAAAAGGATAAATAATTTTATATTTATCCTATTTTAATTATATTTTCTTTTAATTATATTTTTTTACTCCATAGCCCGTGTAAATTACAATAGGCTTTAATACAAACTATTTTTTCTGCTGTCAGAAAATTAATTTCTGGTTTATCACCTGGTTTTAAAAAGAATGTTAATCTTGAATTTCTATCCGTTATTACTTCTATCCATTCTATATAATGTTCTGTAGTCATAGGATGCTCTATTTCTCCAACAAAAATTTTATATTCATTTTCATTAATTTTACTTAAAATTGGAATATGTTTTTCAATTGAAGCTTCTATTATATTATCTTCAATTAACTTCATAGGTTCACTGCAACAACTTAAATTTTCAGTTCCGCTGTGGTTAATTGCTACGATATTACCACATTTATTGCATTTATAAATTTCTAGTTCTTTAGTCATATTTTTAAAAATTTTTGTCTAAAACAAGATAAAATTTTGTTATAAAAAGTCAATTGTTATTTTGATAAAATTCTAGAATTTTATTTTGCTATTTATTTTTCTTAATTCTTCATTTTACTTTTAGAAGACATCTATTAGACCTCCTGCATAAAACTATATATAAATATCAATAATATCCAAATATTTTTAGGTTTACTTATGTTTATGATTATTTTATTCTTTAATTTTCCGTTATTTATGTCATTCCAGATTAGAATTACTTGACAATTTATTGTCTAGTAATTCTTAATGTGGAATTGGGTTAATAGTGTCATTCCAAATTAGATTTTCTTGTAAGTTTGCCTTACTAGAAAATCTTAATGTGGAATCCAGAAATATAAAATGTGTTAAATATAGAAAAGTATTTTATAGGTTTTTTTATATTACAGAATATAATAAAATATTAATATTCTTTTTTTTATTAAAGAAATTTATTACTGGATTCCACATTAAGAATTTCTAAATAAACAAGTTTATTAAGAAATTCTAATCTGGAATGACATAAATAATGGGAAATTAACAAAATAAACATACTTACAAGAAAACATAATCTGGAATGACATAAATAAAGGTAAATCAAGAAAATAACAAAATATAATAATAAGAAAAAGATATAAGAATAAAAAGTAAATAATATTTAATAACAAATAAAAGATTATTAAATATATATGGAAAATAAAAATAGTTTTATGCAGGAGACCTAAAAATAAATTTTTATTATCTAGAATAATATTCGACAACTAAATTTACATCCATAACGGCAGGATATGGAACATCTTCGATATGTGGGATTGCATTATATTTTACTGTAAAATCTTTTGTATTTACATCCAAATATGTAGGTATTTCCCTTTCCATTTTTGTTAAAGAATCTGCTATTAAAGGAATAGTTCTAGCTTTTTCTGTAATTTCTATTACATCTCCAGGTTTTGCTACATATGAAGAAATATTAACAATTTTCCCATTAACTTTAACGTGTTTATGAGAAATAGTTTGCTTTGCAGCATACATAGTAGGAACAAAATTAGCCCTATATATTATAGCATCAATTCTACTTTCTAAAAGTCCAACAAATGATTCTGCAGTATCACCTTTATGTGTTCTAGCTTTTTTAAATATATTATTAAATTGAGTTTCTGTAATAACGTAATATTTTCTCAATTTTTGTTTAGCTTTTAATTGACTACCATATGTTGTTTCCCTTTTTAAAGCAGTACCATGCTGTCCTGGTCTAAAATTTCTTTTAGTAAATGGGTCATTAGCTCTACCCCATAAATTTACACTTAAAGACCTACTGGCCTTTTTTTTAGCTTCTATTCTTTTTGTCATTTCTAAATTTTTTGTTAATCCTTATAGTAATTGCCGCGTAAAGGTTAAATTTAGTATAATATAATTTTTTTAAAAATCAATAATTTTTTAAAAATTTGTGAATTTCACTATATTTATTAATAAAATCTATTATAACAAAACTATTAAGAACAAGAATAAAAATTTATTAAAAAAACAAATTATTATT
>CATOJU010000041.1 GCA_951800555.1 uncultured Rickettsiales bacterium
TCTATAGCTCTATTTTTAATTTCTGTAGCTATATCTTCATCAAAACCTTCTATTTTTTCTAAATCATCAATATCAGCTTCAGCAATTTCTTCTATACTTCCATAACCATCAACTACTAATAATTGAGCTATTACTTCTTCTACATCTAAAGCTTCCATAAATAATTTTGTATTATCATTAAATTCTGTTGTTCTTTTTTCTTTTTCCTCCTCTTCTGTCATAATATTTATTCTACCACCTATAATTTTTGAAGCAAGTCTTATATTTTGCCCATTTCTACCTATTGCTAAACTTAATTGATCCTGTGGTACAACGGCATCAATAGTACCAGTATTATCATTAACAACAACTTTACTTACTTTTGCAGGGGCTAATAAATTAGCTACTAATTCAGCTTTTTCAGGAGACCATTTTATAACATCAATTTTTTCACCCCTTAATTCACCTGAAACAGCTTGAATTTTTGAACCTCTAGGACCTACACAAATTCCAACCACATCACTTATATTGTCCCTTGAATAAACAACAACTTTTGCTTTTGAACCAGGATCTCTAGCTACACCTTTTGCCTCTATAAGCCCATCATACATTTCAGGAATTTCCTGTTTCATTAATTCTATTAAAAAATTATTGTCAGTTCTTGATAAATATATTTGATTATCAGTACTTTTAATAACATCAACAATATATGCCTTAATTCTATCATTAACTTTAAAATATTCACCTTGTATCAAATTATTTTTATCTAATAATGTCTCATAACCATCTACTTCAACCACAATATTTCTTTGACCATTCTTTTTAACAACACCATAAACAACAGAACCAACCTTTTTAATAAATTCATTATATTCCTTTTCTTTTTCAGCTTCTTTAACTTTTTTAATTATTTCTGTTCTTGCAAATTGAACTACTAATCTGCTCATATCTATTGGTGGTAATTCAACTTTTATAGTTCCACCAACTTCTACATTTTCCTGAAACTTAGCTTTTCCATCTTTTACACTTTGAACAGCATCTTTTAAAGTAGTATGTGTTTTATGATTTATATTAGCTGCTTCGTTATCATTAACTATTTCGAATACATTATATAATTTTATATCACCATTTTTTTTATCTATTTCACATTCTATATTCAAATCGTGTCCATATTTTTTTCTTGCTGCTAATTTTAACCCAGCTTCCATCGCATTTATTATACTATCCACTGGAATACCTTTATCATTAGCCATTCTCTCTGATACTAATAATAGTTCTCTACTACCTTTTACTATGTCACTCATTGTTTTAAACCTGTTTTTATATTAAAAATTACCTATTTAACGGATTAAATAGGTAAAAAATTCTATCACATAATATGATGATAATTTATATTTTTTTAAAAATCAAGAAGAAAATAAAAGAAAAAAAACAATATGTAATAATTTCTATTAATAAGCTTTTTGTTTAGAAAATTTTAATATAAATAACTATATTTTATTATCGAATTATAAAAACAATAAATAATAAAGAATTATAAAAATTATTGTAATATTAAAAAAAATGAATTTTTTATTTACTTTTAAAAATTTTATGTTATAATTTATTTAAAATAAATATTACAAAACTATGGTGGTAGAGAATTATAATTTTAAATTAACTGAAAAAAAATGGCAAAAATATTGGGAAGATAATAATTCTTTTTATTTTAAAAAAAGTAGCGATAAAAAAAATTATTATGTTTTATCAATGTTACCCTATCCATCTGGTGAATTGCATGTAGGACATTTAAGAAATTATATGATAGGTGATATAATTGCGAGATTTAAGCGTATGCAAGGTTATAATGTATTGCATCCTATGGGAGCAGATGCATTTGGTTTACCAGCAGAAAATGCAGCTATAAAAAGAAAAATTCATCCAGAAGATTGGACCAAACAAAATATAGAAAAATTCATTTTTAGTATGAAAAAAATCGGACTTTCAATAGATTTTTCGAAATATGTAGCCACTTGTTTTCCAGATTATTATGGAAAACAACAGAAAATGTTTATAGATTTTTATAAAAAAGGTCTGTGTTATCAAAAAGATAGTTTTGTAAATTGGGATCCAGTAGATCAAACAGTATTAGCTAATGAACAGGTTGTAGAAGGAAGAGGTTGGAGAAGTGGCGCTTTAGTAGAAAAGAAAAAATTGAAACAATGGTTTTTTAAAACAACTAACTATGCAGAAGAATTATTGAAAGATATAGATGATAAATTACAAGATTGGCCTGAAAAGATAAAATTAATGCAAAAAAATTGGATAGGAAAAAGTGAAGGCGCCTTAGTTGATTTTGAAATTATTGATAATAAAAATGTAAAAGATTACAATAAAATTACAGTTTATACTACAAGGCCGGATACAATTTTTGGTGCAAGTTTTGTTGGTATTTCCGCAAATCATCCTATAGCAGAGGAATTAGCGAAAAATAATACTGATATCAAGAATTTTATTGAGGAATGTCAAAAAACCTCTGTTGACGAAGAAACTATTGAAACTATGGAAAAAAAAGGTATAGACACTGGTTTAAAAGTAAAACATCCTTTTGATTCTAATATTGAATTACCTGTTTATATAGCTAATTTTATCTTAATGGATTATGGAACTGGAGCAATTTTTGCTTGCCCTGCTCACGATGAAAGAGATTATGAATTTGCAAAAAAATATAATTTACCAATAAAAGTTGTTGTTAGTCCAGATGGAAAAGATTTTGAATTAAATAAAGAACAAGGTGCCTATACTGAAGAAGGAATTGCCATAAATTCTAGTTTTTTAAATGGTCTTTCTTCGAAAGAAGCAAAAGCGAAAGCAATAGAAAAAATTGAAGAATTGGGTATTGGAGAGAAAAAAGTTAATTATAGATTGAGAGATTGGGGTTTTTCTAGACAAAGATATTGGGGTTGCCCTATTCCAATTGTTTATTGTGAAAAATGTGGAACAGTACACCTAAAAGAGAAAGATTTACCATTGGAATTGCCAAAAGATGTTGAGTTTACAGGAAGAGGTAATCCATTGGAAAATCATCCTACTTGGAAATATACAAAATGTCCAGAATGTGGTGGTCCAGCTATTCGAGAAACTGACACAATGGATACTTTTGTTGATTCTTCTTGGTATTTTTTAAGGTATCTAGATTTAACGGAGCCAGAACCATTTAATGCTAAATTATGTGAAGAGATGTTGCCTATTAATTGCTATATTGGTGGTGCAGAGCACGCCACAATGCATTTGATTTATTGCAGATTTTTCACAAAAATTTTAAGAGATTGCGGATATTTTAATATAGATGAACCAGTTAAAAAACTTTTTAATCAAGGTATGGTTTGTCATAAAGCCTATAGAGGGAAAAATAGTAAAGATTGGTGTTATCCTTGGAATCTTGTAGAAAGAGATGGAAAATTCTATAATAACGAAACTAATGAAGAATTAGTTTATGAAGGGATTATAAAAATGAGTAAATCAAAAAGTAATGTTATTGATATTTTAAAAATAATTGACGCCTATGGTGCAGATGCCGCAAGGATGTTTGTAATGTCTGATACACCAGCAGATAAAGATTTCGAGTGGTCAGAGCAAGGAATTGAAGGCTGTTGGAGATATATTAATAAATTTTATAGGTTAATTTCAAATTTTAAAGAAAAATATGATTTAAATAATATTAATTATACAAATGATATTATAAAAATTACACATAAAACTATAAAAGCAGTTCAAAATAATTTTGAAAATTTAGAATTCAATAAAGCTATTGCAAAAATTAGAGAATTAACAAATTTTTTAGAAAAAGTTAGTCTAGATAATGAAGAAAATAAAAAATCTTACTATTTTGCTATAGTAAATGCTGTAAAATTATTTAATCCTATAACCCCGCATGTCTGCAGTGAATTACTAGAATTATTAGGAATTAATAATAATATCTGGCCTAATTATAATGAATCCTTAACTATTGATAATAACGTTACAATAGCAATACAAATTAATGGTAAATTAAGAACTACTATTGATGTTGCAAAAGATACAATTAAAGATGAAGTTGAAAATATTGTAAAATCTAATAATATAGTAAAAAAATATATTGATGGAAAAAATATTAAAAAAATTATATTTGTGCCAAATAAATTAGTAAATTTAGTTTTATAATAAAAAAATATTAATTAAAGGGAAAAAATGAATGAGGAAAAATTAAATATTTTTAAATTATCAAGAGCAAAAGGCTTAAGTAATTTACTTTTTCATAAATCTTTAAAAATTTATGGGACAGCTACTAATATTATAAAAAATATTGATAGTATTGGTAGAAAAATTACTATTCCGGCGAATGAAGAAATAGAAAAAGAATTAGAAATTTGTAAAAAAGAAGGTATTAAAATTATAGATTATACAGACGATATATATCCAAATTATTTAAAAAATATACCTTCTTTTCCAATAGTTTTAAGTTGTAAAGGCAATTTAGAATTGTTTAAAAATGAAAGAAAATTAGCTATAGTTGGTTCAAGGATTTGTTCTATAAATAACTTTAATTTTGTAAACAAAATATCAAAAGAAGTATCTAATTATGGATATATAATTGTTTCTGGTATGGCGAAAGGTGTAGATTCTGCAGCACATAGTGGTTCATTGAAAAATGGAACAATAGCAGTACTTGGAACTGGAATTAATAAAATTTATCCAAAAGAAAATGAATATTTATATTATGAGATATTAGATAATAATGGACTTATTATTACTGAATTTCCTTATAATACAGCCCCAAAACCTGAAAATTTCCCAATTAGGAATAGAATAATAGTTGGATTATCAAGGGGTATATTGGTAGCTAATGCTGGCGCTGTATCTGGTACAAGCCATACAGCAAAACAAGCATTAGAATTTAATAGGGAAATTATGGCTTTTCCTGGTAGCCCATATGATGAAAAAAATATTGGTTCAAATAAACTATTAAAAGATGGTGCGACTATGGTAGTAGACACAAAAGATATTATTGAATGCTTAGAAACTTTTATGCCACAAAATAATGGTTCCTATTTAAACGATAATAAAGATCAATTTAAAGGTGATAGTATTACAGATAATTTTGAATCAATTGTTGAACAATACGACTATAGCGATAATTATCAAAAAAATGAAGACGAAAAAATAACTTTGGAAGAATTGATACTATCAAAACTTGATTTTGTTCCAATAAGTATAGATGAAGTTGTTGAAAATATTGTAGGGTATGATTTAAATATTATTAATGCCACAATAATGAAAATGCAATTAAGTGGTAAAATTATTATGGAAAACAGTAAGATATTTTTATTTAAAGAGCAAAATTAAATTACTATTAATTTAAATTAAGACCCTATATAAAATAAATTCTATACTTCCATTAAAATTTAAAAATTATTTATATTAAAATCAAAAAAATATAAAAACAATGTTTATAATTAATAAAATACAAAAAATTATATATAACCAACTAGTGAATAGTGAAAGTGAAAATATAAAAAAATTAAAAAATATTGTTACTACATCTATTATTAATTCAAATTTTCCATATTTAATTATAGATATAAATAATGTAGAGATAGATAAAAATTTTAATAATAATTATTATATAGCAAATATAAAAATAAAAATCTTTGACAAAAATGAAAGTAGTAAAAATATTATAGATATAACTAATGATATATTTAATGAATTATCAAATTTAAATAATATTTATATTGATAATAATCAAATAATTGATATTAATTTAATTAATACAGAAATGAGTTTATTTAATGAAATAAATTCAATTTGGAACTGCAACTTAAATTTTAAAATTATTATTGAAAATATTATTTAACATAATGAAAATTGAAAGATTAAAAAATAAACCAATGGATGCATTGAGTAAAATAAAAAATATTATTAATATACCAATTAGTTTGTTGGAAAGTAATGTTATCTCAATGAAAAATGGCAAAACTGAATTTAAAGAAAAAGAATTATTGAATTTTTTAGTTGGAAATAAAGAAAATATAGTATCGATTATAACAAAATTAAGTAATTTAATATTAAAACTTAATGTTTTAGAACAAAAAGAAAAAAATAATAATGAAAATGATAAATTTAATCTTAATGAAATCGACTTAACAATAATCAAAAAATATTTAGATGAAAATTTAAAAAATAATTATTATCAAGAATAATATATTCATTACTAAATATTTATAATTTTCTTTATTTATTTTAATAAACTTTTTATATTTAGTAACTTTTTATTATTTTATCTCGGCATCTATTAATTTACAATCAAGATTTTATGTTAATAAAATCTTGATATGCCGCATAAAAAACTACCGTGTAGCCCAAAGGATTTTATAATTTTTTATCATTTAATAATTTCAACAATATCTTTATAATTATCTTTATCACACATAATATATGTATTTTTAATGTACCAATTTTCATCAATCATATCAATTTTTAATTTTTCTAAATCAATCCCTGTTTTTATATCTCTAAAGGCTATTCCTAAATTATACGCTATAGGAAGGGTAGCAGTTATATCCCATAATTTCATAGGTTTATTAAAAAAACAAGCTGCACTATTACCAATTAAAGTGTAAAAAGCCAAGACATATGAAGAATACAAATCTAAAGTTGTATATTTTAAATTGTTAAAATTTTGTAATTTATGTTGTAATATTATACTTTTTTTAGTCAAAGTTTTTGGTTTAGATTCTAACACAATTTTTATTTCATCATCCGCAAAAGCATTTTTAACGAAATAGCTTTTTTTACTATCAGTATATATTAGCTCTTTCATTTTTGGCATATATATAGCAGAAATATATGGTTTTAAGTCTTTATATAAACTAATAGCAATTGCCCACATAGGGAAACCGTGATAATAAGTTGTTGTGCCATCTATAGGGTCAATAGTCCATAAATATCTTGGATTATTATTAAATAATTCTTCTATTTTAGGTAAATTTTCCTCATCTAATATTTTATGATTATTATTAGTTATAAAATCATTAATTCTTTCGTGAAACATCCTACTGATAGTTAAATCTGCTTCTGTTACAATACTTTCATCTTTTTTTATAGCAACTGAAAGATTTTCTTGACATTCTAAAGCAATTTTACCAGCTATTTTCATAAAATTTAATACAGTATTTAAAAATATTTCATTTTCCATTTTCCTCTCCTATTTTTAGGTTTTTTATTGAATATTCAACTTCTTTAAATAATTTAATATAATTACAAT
>CATOJU010000042.1 GCA_951800555.1 uncultured Rickettsiales bacterium
AGATAGAGCTGATGAATTAAAATTTTTAAATTTATGTATAGATGGTGAAAGTACAGAAGAATCAAATATATATGATTTTAAATTCAATCTAGAAAATTTAGTAAAACAATTAGAAGAAAATCAAAATAAAAAAGAAGAAATTTTATCAATTTTAGTAAAAGGTTTCAAGTTGGCACATAATTGTGAAAACCCTGAAATGATTAAGATATTTTTAGAAAATGATAAAATAAAATATTTATTTTTTGAAGATAAAAAATATTTAATTAGTTTTTTTAGTGATATTTGTAGAAAAAATTATGTAGATATATTGTCGATAATTTTAAATGATGAAAAAATATTAAATAATATAATAGTTTACGATGAAAAGGATTCTGAAAAAAAAATAGCTGTTATTATTAACCAAACATGTAGTAATAATAATGCTGAAATACTTAAAATGCTATTTAGTAATGAAACTTTTTTAAAAAAAATAGTATTCAATGAAAAAAATACTATGTTAATTCTCATAAGGGATCTTACATGTTATAAATCTGGATTTTTAGAAACTACAGAAGCATATATTGAAAATGATAAAATTAGAAAAAAAATGATTGAAAATCATTATATAATTCCTCATTTAAGATCAGCTATAGAAGGAGGAAATTTGAATATTGTAAAATTAATGTTAGGCTATAATGATGTAAAAGAATTCGTAAAAAAATATAATAACTTATTATTAAATTTCAAAGAAGCTATTTTAAAAAATAATTTTAATAAAATTAAGGAATTATTAAATAATTACGAGTTAATAAAAGAAATAAAAAAATTCACGTTACCAGATAATATTAGAAATAATATAAATGAATTATTAGAATTAGAAGATAATAAAAATCTAGATTCTAATAAAAAAATAAATTTAAAAAATCAAAAAATAGATAACATTACACAAATTTTGAAAAATAATGAAGAAAAAGAAAAAGAATATATAATAGATAAAATAGGAAATGATTTATTCTCAAAAATTTTTATAGAAGCAGTTATGCAGGAAGATTCTGAATTAATAGATATGTTACTTAACGACGAAAAATTAGACGAATATTTTGAAGAAATTTTTGCTATGTCCAATTTAGAGGTTATTGAATCATTAATTAAGAATAATTTTAAATTTAGGAAAAAAACTGTTGTAGATTTTACTCATATTAAAAATAAAGATGCAGACTTTACTTATATTAAAAATAAAGATGATTTTAATAAAATTAAAGCTAACTTTAAAGCAATATGTAAAAAATATGCGATAGAATATGATGAAAATTCCTTATTTATTGAAGATGATACAATATTTCTAAAAAAATACATTATAGATTTAGAAAAAATAAACGAAAAAATTACTGAACTTAACACTGAAATAAAAAAGAGAGATGAAATATTAAAAACTGCAAAAACATTAATAGAAGAATGTAAACCAACAGAAGAAGAAAAAGAAAATTCTATTAGTGAAAAAATAGCTAATATTAATAATGAAATTAAAAAAATAAAGAATTTAAATAATACTTGCAAAAAGAAAGTGAATATTATTGAAGATAAACAATTACGTAATTTATGTTTACCAGCTATAAAATATTCAAATAATGAAATTTTTTCTAAAGAAGGATTTGGCGGAAATAATATATTTTATAAAAAAAATGTTAGAATACAATTTAATAAAGATGGATTTTTGCGACAAGTAGCAGAGAATAATCCTAATATTAATAGATCTATATTAAACATTTTGAAAAATTCTTTAATAATAGAACATGGTAACAGTTGGAATGATTCATATAAAATAGAGTTAGATACTGTTCTTATGTTATTTAAAAAAGATCCCGCTACTGCTTTTAAAATGTTAGTTAACTTGGAAAGTAATAGTATTATAACAATAAAGAAAAAAAATAGATTTTTATTAGCAAAAAAATTAAATAAAAATGAAAAAGATGGGTTACAAAGTGCTTTTAAGGAAGTTGTAAAAGTTAGGCAAGAAATATCCAATATTATTGATTATAAAAAAACAATATTAGATAGTGAATTTATCAATGAAGAAACAAAAAATGTAGTCGAAAAAATTACTAACCTTGGTATTAAAATTATAAAATATAATAAAAAAAATATAGTTGGAAATAAAAAATCTAATGTTAATGAGAATAATGATATAGGGCAAAAAAATATTAATATAAAGCAAGAAATTATTGATAATATAACAAAAACTTTATCTTCTATAAAAGAAAATGAAGAAATCATAAAAGAAAATGAAGATAAATTTAAAATAATTGTAGAAGCTATTAATAATAGTATTAAATATATTGATAATAATAATATTTCTAATGAGAGTATGATTGCTATACTAAATAATTGTATAATTAATATAGACAACTTTAACAAGGAATTTAATAAAAATCAGCAAGTTATATAAATAATTAACAACCCAAACAAAAATATGTGATATTTAATTAATCTAAATACAAAATTGTGTTTAGATTAAACTAAATATTTTATATATTTACATTAGAGTTATTTATAAAAACTTTTCTAAATAAAAATTTTATTCAAAAGGAAAAATATTTAGATCTATATAAATATATTTTATATAGATCTAAATATTTTGGTAATTATTTGGATATTAAATTATTTATATAATTATTCAACTACCACTTAAAAGGATGGGAAGAAGTCACTAAGACCATGTATGTAAAAGTGGCAACCACATAATGTAAGCAATTTTACAACAGAGGCAGTCCCGAATTTTTAAAAGAGTCTCTGGGATTCATACAAACCCTGTCCTTTAAAGTAGTATTATTACTAGATTAGTATAATAAAATTTTATTTTCAAGATTTTTTATATCATTTTTGATATCATCTGTGAAGGTATTAATTAATAATATATATTCATTATTTTCGTTTTCTGTATTTTTTTGAATTTTATTATTAAGTTCGATTTTTTTTATTATATTAGCTATAATTAATTTTTCTTTTATTTTTTCAATTTCATTAATTTTTTCTTCGCTAGTCATATTAATGTTCATTTTACTTTGCTGAATGTATTTACTTATAGATTTCATATATAATAATATATTATCTTCTATTTTTCCGCCAACAGCATTATTTAATTTCATTCCTGTCTCAAATAGTAAAAAAGATAATAAAACAATTTCATCAATATTACAATTAAGATTTGCTGTAATTTTATTATATTCTTTATTTAATTCTCTTGAAATATTAAAAAACAAAGTTTTTTCATTTTCATTATTATAATTTATTTTTGTTTTTGCACTCCCTATACTAATTTCCATTTGCATTTTATTCCACCTCTTGAATTATATCGTTATAATTATCTAAAATTTCTAGAAAATAGTTTTTTAAATCGGATATTTTTTCACTTTTACTTTTCATTTCTTTTGTTAATGTCTCTATTGTATTTAATTGTGATCTATTTAAACTTAATAAATTTAAATTTTTTTCATCTAAAATATTTATTTTATTTTTTAAATTTTTATTCTCTTTTGTAAATAATTCAATATTATCTTTTAAATTTTTATTTTCATCTTTCAGTTCGTTTATTGTTGAAAAATAACTTTTATTTATTTTTTCTTTCTCTTCTAATTCCATAGCTATAATTTTAAACGCCGTCATATCTTTTGTATCTAATTTATTTTCCACATTACTTAATTTTTCTTTATATTTTATTTTTATTTTTCGTAATATATAATTCATTAATACTAATTTTATAAAAATTTATTAAAAAATAATTTTTTAATTTTGATATTTTTTTATCTTTATCTTTTGCTTCTTTTGTTAAATTTTCAATTTTATTTGCTTGAGTTTTTGTTAAATTTAATAAACTTAAATTTTTATTATCTAAAACTCCTATTCTGTTTTTAAGAAATTTATTTTCTTTTGAAAATAATTCTACATTATTTTTTAAATTTTTATTTTCATTTTTCAACTCATCTATAGTTATAAAACAATTTTTATTTATTTTTTCTTTTTCTTCTAATTCCATTGCTATAATTTTAAAAGCAGTCATATCTTTTGTATTTATTTTATTTTCATCGTTAGTTAATTTTTCATCATATTCAGTTTTTATTTGATTAATTTTTTTATTATATTCAATTTTTACTTCATTACTTCTAATTTCTGCTTCTATAGCTTTTTTTAAAAGTTTATTATTATTTTTAAAAATATACATTTTACCTGTAGTTATTTTAAAAATATTTATTTTATTTTTTAAATTATTATCATTAATTTTTTTAGCATTTAATGTGTCAATTTCTTTTTTTAATAAAAAAATTTGTTTATTTTTTCTATCTATTATATCTTTTACCACAGATAATAGTTTATCAAATAAGGTATTTATTTCATTTCTTTTATCAAAAAGTAAATTTTTTACACTATCCATATTAAAAAATTATTGATTCTTGTAATATTTAATTTAAAATTAATATTAAAAATAAATGATTTTTTGATAAAATCAAGTTATTTTATTGAAAATCTAAAGTAATAGTTTAGGAATATGAGTAAAATTGAAGCCAATATAATAAATGATATAGACAATTTTGAAATGACCATTGGATCAAATGTGGTCAGTCCAGAATTAATACCTTATGCCTGTTATTATAATGAAAATACTATATTAACAGAAAATGGTGAAATGTTACAAACTATCAAAATTCCATCTTTTGTGGCCAATAAATCAAAAGAAAATTTTTATTCTTTAAGAAGTATTTTAAATAAAACTTTCAAAAAAAATTCTAAAAATGACAATTTAAGCTTTTGGTTTCAAACTGTTAGAAAGCCAGTAGATATAGTCCCACAAAATCAAAGCTATGATAATTACACTGCAAAATTTATTATGGATAAATGGAATAAACACTACAAATGGGATAAACAGTTTGCCAACGAAATATATATAACTGTAATTATTGCACCAAATAACAATGGAGTTTCTAAAACATTTGATTTTATTAAAGCTATAAGTTTTATTCTTTTAAAGAATTCGAAATTGAAAGAATTTGCTAGAATGAATAAAATTCTTACGGATACTGTGAGTGGGATTTTAAAGGATTTGTCTGTATATGACGCTAGACTTCTAACTATAAAAAATATTGATGGAATCTATTATTCAGAGCATTTAAAATTTTTTTCATTAATAATTAACAATGATCACGACAAAATAAAATTACCGACGAATTCTTTAGCGGAATCATTAGTGAGAAAAAAAATAGCATATGGAAAAAATTTAATCCAAATATTTGATAAAAATGGTTCTTGTTATTCAAGTATTATATCAATAAAATATTGCAATAATATATTACTTTCACAATTAGATAAAATTATACAGTTAAATCAAGAAATGGTAATAACTCAATCCGTGAGTTTTATAGATAAAAAACCAGTTAATGATGAAATGTTAAATTATTTTGAGGTTTTGTCAATGAATGAAGATCCTGTTGTCTTGAATTTGTCGGAAATAAATACGATGTTGCCAGGAGTTGGTAATGAAGATGATAGAATTTGTTTAAGTCAATTGTTAATACAAGTCAGAGCTAATGATAAAGATATTTTATTAGGCAATATAAAGAAATTATTTAAAGTGCTAGGGAATTTAGGTATAGTGGCTGTAAGAGAGGAAATGTTTATGCCAACTTTATTTTGGAGTCAATTACCAGCTAATTTTAATTATATAAAAAGATTTCAAAAAATTTCCGTTAATAATGTCTGCAATTATACATCATTATTTAATTTTCCTACTGGAAAATTAACAGGAAATTATTGGGGAGATTCTTTAATTGTATTAAAAAGTGCTCTAGATACTCCATATTTCTTTTCTTTTCATGTGGAGAAAAATGGAAATACTTTATTTATAGGGCCAAAGAATTTTAAAAAAACTAGATATATGAATCTTTTTTTAATAGCGGCTACAAAACAGGCAAAAAGAATTGTATATATTGACAATACTAATAGATCAAAGGTTTTTATAAATAGCCTTAATGGTGATTACTATTTTATAACAAGACAGGGGTCGAAAAGAAAATTAAAAATAAACCCATTTAAAATGGAAAATAATGCAGAAAATATGGAATTTATATTAAATTGGTTATATCAAATTATAAAAAAAGAAGATGATGGTATGATAAAATTGGATGAAAATGATACTGGCCTAGAACAGGAGTGGGAAAAATTAAAAAATATTATACAAGATAAAAGAGAAAAAATAAATAAAATTGATGATGTTTTTAATATAGCCAAGGAAGAAAAATTTTCAAATATATGTTCTATTTTAAAAAAATGGGCAGATCCTACAAGATATGGATTTATTTTTAATGAAGAAGATACGCTTGATTTATTTAAAAGCAATATAACTGGCATAAATTTAAACCCAATAGTAAATAATGATGAATTAAAAATTGCAATATTCGATTATATACTTCATAATTTAATACAAAAATCAACTGGTGAACCTACAATTTTAGCAATTGATGAGGGATGGTTACTTTTTGATAATGATTATTTCGGTCCTAAAATAGCAGAAATAACTAAAAAATTGTATGATAAAAATATTATTATAGTCATGACAACTAGCGGCGCCGATAGTTATGAAAATAGTAGTATACAATCTTCTGTAAAAAATATTTTTCCAACTCAAATATTTTTACCTAATATAAAAGCAACAATTTATCAAAGAAAAATTTATAATATAAGTGAAGAAGAATCAAGAATTTTATCTGTTATGAAGGAAAGTTCTGGAAATATTATGTTAAAACATAATGGGAATTCAATAATATCTTCAATAGATTTTAATTTTTTGAAAGAAGAGGAACAAAATATTTTTACAAATGGAAATATTATTTCAAATATTATGTCCGAATCGAAAGAATTAATAAATTCTGATGATGCTAAAAACTGGTTACCAATTATGATGTTACTCATAAAGGAATATAACAAAGTTAAATTTGAGCAAAAAATGAAAGAAAGAGAAAAAAGGCAAATACAATGGGAAGAAGCAAAACAGACCGGCGATAATAGTGCAGTTTTAAAGTCTTAATAAAAGGAGAAAATATGCTTAAAAAAATAATAGATTTTATAAAATCAAATTTTTCAATAGAAAAGGAAAAATTATCAAATATTGAATTAATGTGTATTACAGATGAATATGAATGCTTTAATTATT
>CATOJU010000043.1 GCA_951800555.1 uncultured Rickettsiales bacterium
TTTTATATTTTTTATTTTCTAATATAAATTCATTATTATCAAATTTTAAAAAGTTATATTTTACATCATTATTTTTTTTATTGTTTTCATCAGTAATATAGGCAATTAACTTAATATTTTTATTTTGTAAAAAATCTTTTTCTTTTTCTAAAATATCAACAATATTTTCATCATCTCCATTAAATATTATTACACCATTATTTTTAATATTTTTTATGAATACCATAAAATTTTGTTTGTAACCATCCAAATCTTGAAAAAATTCAGGATGTTCCATTTCTATATTATTTATTATAATATATTTAGGATGATAGTAAGTAAAATTATTCCCATATTCATCGGCTTCGCAGACAAAATATTTACCTTTTCCATTTTTATAATTTTTATTCCATTTTTTATTTACACCACCTATTATTGCAGTAGGATCTGTTTTCGCCTCTTCTAGCATAGTCGATACAATAGTAGTAGTAGTAGTTTTCCCGTGTGTACCAGAAACACAAATTAATTCTTTATTTTTTGCTAATTCTTTATCTAAAAAATCTTGCCATCTCGTTACTTCTATTCCCTTTTTTAAAGCTTCCGTTATTTCTGGGATATTTTTATATTTATCTTTAAAAAATACAGCTGAAGAAACTACTAATTTATCGATACCATTTAAATGTTCTGGTGATTGTCCCACTTCAACATTAATATTTAAATCCTCTAATTGTTTAGAATAATTTCCTTTTTTATTTAAATCACAACCACTAATATTAAAACCATTTTCTTTTGCTAAACAAGCCACACCAACAAGACCACTTCCATTTATACCTATAAAATGTATATTTTGCAACATTATAAAAAAATAATATTTAATTGAATATTAATATTATACTTAAAAAATTTTAATTGTCAAATAATAATGAAAATTTATATTAAATTATTCGGCTTTTTATTTAATTATTAGTCTTTTACTTAAAAAAAATTTTTCTAAAAGGCATCTACAACTTTTAAACACCATATTTTTTGTTTTATCATATTAGATAAAAATTTAAATTTAAAAAAATAATAAAGTTTTTGTTTTAAAATATATTTTTAAAACAAATAAAATTACTTGCGTTTTACAAAAAAATAATATATTATTATTATAATTAATATTATTATTAAATTATGAAAAATTATGATGTAATAGTTATAGGATCGGGACCGGCAGGTAATACAACAGCTATATATACATCCAGAAGTGGGCTTAAAACTGCTATATTTACAGGTTTAAGTGTAGGTGGACAATTAACAATCACAACGGACGTGGAAAATTACCCAGGATTTTCAAAAATTAAAGGGCTTGATTTAATGAATAATATTTTAAAACAAACCGAAGCTTTAGGTGTTGATATTATTTATGATTCCGTAAAAGAAGTTGATTTTACTAATTATCCTTTTGTTCTTAAATTGGAAAATGACGAAATCTATGAAACTAAAAATGTAGTAATTGCTACTGGTGCAAAAGCAAAATGGTTGGGAATTGAAAGTGAAAAATATTTTTTGGGTGCCGGAGTTTCTGGTTGTGCTACTTGTGATGGAAATTTTTTTAAGAATTTACCAGTTGCAGTCGTTGGCGGTGGAGATACCGCTGGAACAGAAGCTTTACATATGGCAAATATAGCTTCAAAAGTTTATTTAATATATAGAAAATCTTCATTTATCAGGATGCAAAAAACATTAGCAGAAAAAGTACTACAAAATAATAAAATAGAAGTTTTATTTGATAGTGAAATTTTGGAAATTTGTGGGAACAATAAACCAAAAAGTGTTGAATACTTAAAAATTATTAATAATGTTTCTAAGAAACTAACTGAAGTAAATGCAAATGCTGTATTTATGGCTATAGGAAGAAAACCGGAAAGTGATATTTTTGTAAATAGTGGTTTGAATATTGATGAAAATGGTTATATAGTTACAGAAAAAGATAGTGCAAGAACTAATATAAAACATGTTTACGCAGTGGGAGACATAACCAATAAAAAATATAAACAAGCAATAGTTGCAGCTGGCTATGGTTGTATTGCAGGGCTAGAAATCGAAGAAGATAATGAAATTTTATAGAATTTAGAAAAACTATAGGAATAATATTTTAGATAAAAATAATAATATTATTTCCTTTAAAATATGAATTTTTGGAATGTGAAAATTATGTAGTATTCATCATTTTAATAATAGTCTTTTATAATGGATTTTATAAAAAAAATAGTAAAATTTTATTTTTCAATTCTTTCTATTGCATTTTTAAAAAATAATTTTTACAATTATTTTTATAAAAAATTTTACGGAGAAATCGTGGAAGAAATAGAAAAATTTTTAATATCAATATTAATTGTTAATGTTAAAGGGCAATTAGGAAAAATTGCTTCATTTTGTGGTGATAATAATATAAATATTTTAAGGTTAGTTTTAGCAGCAGCTGATAGAGATGATAAAATTCAAAGAATTATAGCTTATGTTGAAGGAAAAAGAGAAGATGCAGAAAACGTTTGCGAAAAATTAAAAAATTTTGATGATAACACTTTAAAAGTTACTAATTTTTTAACAAAAGATCAATATATAGAAAAAGAATTAGCTTTAATTAAAGTTACAATGGCAAATCCACTTGCAAATAAAGTTATGAACTTAATTAATACAAAAGATGGAAAAATAATATTTAATAATCAATCTATTATGGTTTTTAAAGTTGAAGATACGGAAGATAATATGAACGAAATTGTAAATAATTTGACGGATATAACAAAGGATATTGAAGTTTCTCGTAGTGGTATGGTAGTAGTAGCTTTAAATGATCATATAGACGATATTATGGTAGATAGTTTATAAAAAATTATAATATTTATTAGATTTCCTATATAAAAAATTTTCCACAGTGTCAATATCTATGTAGTTTTTATATAGGATATCTAAAAATATTAAAACACTAATATTTTTAATTAAATTAAAAGACACCCACAGGCACCAGCACCTTTAGTACCATTTTCTTTTAAATCATCTTTATCTAATTCGTGCATAAATTTATGAGTTTTTATAGTTCTACTAGTCTTTTCTAAGTTGCTTAACTGCTCCCCTCTGCGTTTGTTCTCTTCTTCTATTATTCTAGTATATCTATCCATATCTTTTTTTATATTTAATTTTTCCATAATTTTTTAAAAATTTTTCCATAAAAATATTATATAATAATTTTTAATACAAGTCAAGAAAAAATAAATTTAATTTTAAAAATTATTTTTGTTCAATCCTCTCCAGATATACTCAGCTGTAAAAGGAACCAACGGAGCTATTGCTTCCATCATAGTTACCAAAACTGTATATAAAGTATTATAGGCTTGTTGTTTATCAAGGTCTTTTATAGATTTCCAAAATCTATTTTTATTTCTTCGTATATACCAATTATTCAATATTTCAAAAAATACTTCAACTTCTCTACAAGCATTACTAATATTATATTCATTCATATTTTTTTCAATATTTGTAATTGTATTTTTCAGTTTTGATAATATATATTTATCCATAATATTTTCAGAAGTAAAATCTAATTCAGCTTTTACACCATCACTATTAGCATACAAACAGAAAAAATTATATGAGTTTAACATTGGTTTTATTACTAATCTCAATGTTTCCTTCATATCTTTTCCGTCTTTACTTATGCCTACTTCTTCACCCTTTAAAGCTGGAGATTTTAGCATAAGCCATCTTACAGCATCGCTACCATAGGTTTCAAAAGCTTCCTTAGGATCTACATAATTTCTCCATCTTTTAGATAGTTTTTTACCCTCTTCATCGACTATTACACCAAAAGAAATACAATTCTTAAATGGATTTTTATCAAAAAGTGCACTTCCTAAAACTAATAAAGTATAGAACCAGCCTCTTATTTGACCATCACCTTCTGCTATAAAATCTGCCGGGAAATTATTTTCAAAATATTCTTTATTCTCAAATGGATAATGTAATTGGGCATAGGGCATAGAACCACTTTCAAACCAACAATCTAAAACATCTGTAACTCTAACCATTAAAGATTGACCTGTTGGATCATCTGGATTTTTTCTTGTCAATTGATCTATATAAGGCCTATGTAAATTTTCAGGTCTAACACCAAAATCTCTTTCTATCTCATCCAAAGAACCATAAACATCAATTCTTGGATATTTAGGATTATTACTTTTCCAAACCGGTACAGGACATCCCCAAAATCTATTTCTTGTTATAGACCAATCTCTTGCTCCTTCAAGCCATTTTCCAAATCGTCCATTTTTTATATGCTCTGGGATCCAATTAATATACTGATTATTTTTAATCATTTTATCTTTTATTTCTGTAACTTTTACATACCAAGAAGACATTGCCCTATAAATAAGTGGCGTATCTGTTCTCCAACAATGTGGATAATTATGCAAATATTGTTCAGTTTTTAGCCATTTACCTTCTTCTTTTAATTTTATTATAATAGAATCATTAGTTTCAAAAACTTGTTTTCCAGCAAAATCAAAAACTACATCAGTAAAACAACCACCATCATCTACTGGACAAATAGTAGGAATTCCCATAGGTTTACAAACTAAATTATCATCTTCACCAAAACCAGGCGCAGTATGAACTATTCCTGTTCCCTCATCTACTGTTACAAAATCACCATGTAAAATAGTAAAACAATTCTTAGCTTCTTTTACTTCTTTTAAATCTTTTAAATATGGTAATAACGGTTCATATTTTAGACCTAAAAGCTCTTCACCTTTAAATTCCTTTAGAATATCAAAAGATTCTTTTTCATCAACGGAAAGCTCTTTTTTATATTTATTCAAACTATTTTTACCTATTATATAATAATTTTCATCTTTTTTTATTAAAACATAATCTATATTTTTATTTACAGTTAAAGCTAAATTTGAAGGTAAAGTCCAAGGAGTTGTAGTCCAGGCTAGAATATAAATATTATTTATATTTAATTCTTTTGTAAAATCTGGAAAATCTATTAATTTAAATTTTACCGTAATAGCTTTATCCGCTCTTTCTCTATAGGAATTATCCATTCTTGTTTCGAAATTTGAAAGTGGAGTTTGACATTTCCAAGAATAAGGCATTACTCTATAATCTTCATATAACAAACCTTTATCATAAAGTTGTTTAAAAACCCAAATTACAGATTCCATATAATTTAAGTTCATAGTTTTATATCCATTATCAAAATCAACCCATCGTCCAGATCTATTTACATGCTCTTTCCATTCACTTACATATTTTAAAACATCATTTTTACAATAATTATTAAAATTTTCAATTCCATATTCTTCAATGGCTTTTCTACCACTCACACCAGTTCCTTTTTCAGCATTCATCTCCGCTGGAAGACCGTGGCAATCCCAACCAAATTTTCTTTCAACAACTTTACCTTTCATTGTTTGATATCTTGCAACAGTATCTTTTACATAACCTGCTAATAAATGCCCATAATGAGGTAAACCATTGGCAAATGGAGGACCATCAAAAAATACAAAATCATTATTCTCTTTATTTTCTTTTTTTCTATTTTCTATACTTTCTTTAAATGTATTGTTTTCATTCCAAAAATCTAACACACTAGTTTCAAGTTTATTAAAATCAGTGTTGTTATTAGGTTCTGGATAATATTTTGCTTTTTCTTCCATTGTTATTTATTCTTTAACATAATAATAATTATTATATAGTTTATTTTTTTATAGTCAACAAAAGAAATGCATTATAAAAACATTATTTTTATATTAAATAATTAATAAAATTCAAAATTTTAATTTTAATAGTTATTGTTTTTGCAATATTTTTATTTTACTGAAGTAAAAGAAAATAAAAAAAAACTTTAAGCAAAAAAATTGATTAAGGTTAATAAAAATATTTATACTTCCAAAAAACATTTTTATTTAACATTATTTTAAAAAAATAAACAACATAATAATTATGTTTAATTTTCTCAAAAATAAAAAAGAAGCAAAAAACATAACATCTTCTTTTAGGGCCTATTATCAAAATGTAGGCAGACCAGTTTGGACTGATAGAAATTATGTCCATTTAGCTGAGGAATCCTATATAAAAAATGTTATTGCAAATCGATGCATTTCCATAATCACAAAAAGCGCATCATCTATAAAATTACAATTAAGAAAAAAACAAAGTGGAGAAATTATAAAAAATCACGAAATTTTAGATTTACTAAAAAGACCAAATCCAATGTTATCACAAAATGATTTTTTTGAATCCATTTATGCTCACAAACTAATTTCTGGTAATGCCTATATTCAAGCAATTTTTACTAATAATTCTAAATATTTTGAACCAAAAGAATTATTTATATTAAGACCTGATAGAATAACAATTTTAGTTGGAAAAACAAATATACCAATAGGTTATAAATACAAATTTGATAGTAAAGAAACAATTTTTAAAGTTGATCAAATAAATGGAAAAAGTGAAATTCTACATATCAAAAATTTTCATCCAACAAATGACTGGTATGGATTATCACAAGTAGAACCGGCAGCCTATTCTATAGATCAACATAACGAAGCATCAAAATGGAATCAAGCCATATTACAAAATGGGGCAAAACCTTGCGGTGCCCTCATAGTAAAAAATGATGCTGAAAATAACGGTTTTTTAACTGATGACCAATTTGAAAGATTAAAGGAACAATTATATAGCGAATTTACTGGTAGTAACAATGCTGGGAAGCCATTACTTTTAGAAGGTGGGCTTGATTGGAAAGAAATTAGTATGACTCCAAAAGAAATGGATTTTTTGGAAATGAAGCATAGTACAGCAAGAGATATAGCTTTATCTTTTGGTGTTCCATCACAATTAATAGGAATTCCAGGAGATAATACCTATAGCAATATGGCAGAAGCTAGATTATTCTTGTGGGAACAAACGATTTTACCGACTATAGATGCTGTACTTATGAATTTTAATAATTGGCTGATGCCTATGTTTGAAGGTGAATTTGAATTAATTTATAATAAAGATAGTACTAATAGTACTCTGTCGAATAGTTAGATTATAGTTATATTTTTTATATATATACTGAAAGAATTAAAATATATTAATTTAAAAATTAAAATTTTAAAAAATATTTTGTAAAACTTTAAAATTTACTATAAAATAACTTAGATTTTTA
>CATOJU010000044.1 GCA_951800555.1 uncultured Rickettsiales bacterium
ATGTAAATTTTTTAATAAAAAAATTGCAAAAATAATTTTAATATTTTAAAATTTTAAATAAAAATAATTTAAAATAAAAAATTTTAAACAATTAGTACAAATTTGTAAGGATTATGACAGAAAATAATGACAATAATAAAGAGCTTGACCCAGTAGTTGTTGAGGAAAATGATCCAGTGGTTGATGTTGATGATACTAGTCAACAAGGTGTTTCTGCTGGTGTAAAAAATAAATCTAATATTATAACCCTTGCAATTTCTGGACTTGCTGTTGCTATATTATGTTATTTTATTTTTAATAGTAATAAAGAAACTGATATTATTGATCCGAATTCTATAGTAAGAGATAATAAAGCTGGTAGTGGAAAAGCTAATAATGGTAGTATTGATGATATAAGTAGTATTATAGGAACTGGAATTAATTATAACGATCAAAATGATTATGTTGATTCTAATAGGGAACTTTTAGAATTACCACAATTGCCACAGTTGCCAGATACTATAAATAATGATATAGAGGAAGAAATAAAGGAAGTTAAAAAACCTGAAAAGGAGAGAGATGAAAATACTTTTACAAAACAAGAAGTTGATGAATTAATTAATATGAAATTACAGAGTTTTGAAAAAGAGATGAATAGAATAAAAAATGAAAGTGAAAAATTAGCTAAAGAATTAGAAAGAAAAAAAATACAAGAGGAAGAAGATAAAAAAAAGAAAAAATTTTCATCAATTTTGGAAAGTAGTCCAATAATACCGCCAATAGATGCTCCCGTAGGCATTCCTAATGCTAATAAAAATCCTGTAGGAAATAATAATGTTTCTAATAATAGTGGTTTGCCACCAGAATTGTTAGGCGGCGATGTTGAAATGACTTTAGAAGAACAAAAAAAACAAGAGGAAAGGGAATTACAAATAGCCCAAAGAGCCAGAATAATGGAAGAAAGAAAATCTTCTCCTATGTTTAAAATGCAAGGTGGTGGAGGTGGAGATGGTACTGAAAATGAACAAAATAGTATAATTATTACTAATAAAGATAGCCTTGCTACTGTAAAAGAACAAGAAAGTAATGTTATTACGACAAAAACATCGGATTTATCAAGGGTTATATCACAAGGTAAAATTATAAATGCTGTTTTAGAGACGGCTATAGATACTGATATGCAAACACAAGTAAGAGCTGTAGTATCAAGAGATATATATTCACAATTAGGTAAAAATATATTGATCCCTAAAGGCTCAAGATTAATAGGAAATTTTCAAGCCATTTCTAATAAAGGTATATCAAGATTAGCTATTACTTGGAATAGAATAATAAGGGCTGATGGTTTAAATATAAGTATTAATGCTGATAGTGCTGATGGTTTAGGTAGAGGTGGTGTCGAAGGTGAATTGGATAACAAATATGTACAAATTATGCGAAATGCATTTTTGTCTAGTATAGTAACAATAGCAACTGCGGCATTAGTGGATAAAGTAACTGATACTGTAACAACAAATACAACTAATGGAACTGAAACTACAACTACAACAAATGCAACAAATCAAGCTATAATTGATGCTACACAAAATATTGGTGATGAAATGCAAGATATAGTTGATAATTTAAAGGAAGAATCTCCAACAATAAGAATTTCACAGGGAACAAAAATACATGTAATTGTTAATCAAGATTTAACTTTACCAATATATAAACAAATTAAATAAAGGAAATGAAAAGTTACGAAGCATTAGAAGTTTATTTAAAGCCAATTTCTGTTCTTTTGAGTAAAGATGGAATAAGTGAAATTTCAATTAATGAGCCAAATGAAGCTTGGGTTGAAAAAAGAGGAGATATGTTCAAGGTTAATTTGCCTGGTTATGATACAAATCATTTAAAAAGTTTGGCTAGATTAATTGCAGAATCAACAGATCAAAAAATTAGTGAAGAATTACCATTATTATCTGCTACTTTACCGGCCGGTTATCGTATTCAGGTTGTTTTTCCGCCGGCTTGTGAAAATCATACTGTAATAATGTCAATTCGTAAAAAATCAAGTTTATCTTGGACTTTAGAGGATTACGATAAAATGGGGGCTTTTGATCAAACAGCAACTGAAAAAGTGGTTGATGAGAATAATATTATATTGTCTAGATTATTAAAAGCTAATAGAATTAAAGATTTTCTTTATCATGCTATTTTAAGTAAAAAAAATATAATAATAAGTGGTGGAACTTCAACAGGTAAAACAACGTTTACTAATGCTTGTTTAAGAGCAATTCCTAAAGTTGAAAGATTAATAACTGTAGAAGATGCTAGGGAAATAGATTTAGAGCAACATCCAAATAGAGTTCATTTATTGGCTTCTAAAGGAGGGCAGGGTAGGGCAAATGTAACTGCACAAGATTTAATTGAAGCTTGTCTTCGTTTAAGGCCAGATAGAATTATAGTTGGAGAATTGAGGGGAACAGAAGCTTTTTCTTTTTTAAGAGCAATAAATACTGGTCACCCTGGTTCTATATCGACACTTCACGCCGATACTCCTGAAATGGCATTACAACAGTTGAAATTAATGGTTATGCAAGCTGGTCTTGGTATGCCTCCAGAAGATATTATGAATTATATAAAGAATGTTGTGGATGTTGTTGTTCAATTAAAAAGAGGAGCTAAGGGTCGAAGATATATATCCCAAGTTTATTTTAAGGATAAAACTGAAGATTAATTTATTAAAAAATTTATAGGGTGTTATTGTGAATTTATTAAAAATATTAGAAGGTTTGAAATATACCGCGGGAAATTTTAAAGATATTAAAAATATTGATATTAATTCAATAAAGACGGATTCTAGATTAGTAAAAAATAAAGATATTTTTGTTGCAATAGATGGGAAAACCAATAAAGGTATTGATTTTATAGAAAATAGTATAAAAAATGGTGCTACTGTATTAGTAATTGACAAGAAGTATAATTATACAAATAATAATATAATAGTTCTGGAAGTTGAAAATCCTATTGAATTTACTGCCAATATGTTAAAAAATTTTTATGAAAATAAATTCCCAAAGCATTTAATGAGTGTGACTGGAACTAAAGGAAAAACTTCGACTGTAGAGTTTATAAGGCAAATTTTGGATCAATTAAATTATAAAGCTGCTTCTATTGGGACTTTGGGTATAAATTATAAAGATAAACCAAAGGAAATAAAAGATGATTTTTTAACTACAAGGGAATTAGTTGAATTTTATGAAGATCTATATTTTTTAAAAACCGAAAAAAATATAGATTATGTAGCTTTTGAAACTACAAGTCAAGGACTTGATACTGGACGGGTTAGTGGGATTTTCCCCGAAATTATTGGTTTTACTAATTTTTCTCAAGATCATTTAAATTATCATAAAACAATGGAAGAATATTTTAATTGTAAAATGAAATTATTCAAAGAACATTGTACAAAAAATACAAAAATTGTTTTAAATGCAGATATTTCAGAATTCGAAACTATTAAAAATATTTGTAAAGAAAAAGTAGATATTAAAAATATAATTACTTATGGTTATAATGGTGATGTTAAGTTAATTTCTATAAAAACTTTTACTGATTATCAAGAGATTACTTTTAAATTTAATGAAAAAATGTATAATTTTAAAACTAATTTAATGGGTGAATTTCAAGTAATGAATTTATTATGTGCTTTTTCTTATGTTTACAGTTTACATTTAGTTGAAAATCCGCAAATTATAGTTGATACTTTGGGAAATATTAAAGCTGCGGAAGGGAGAATGAATTTAGTTGCTGTAACTAAAAATGGAGCTAGTATTTATATTGATTTTGCTCATACAGCAAATTCTTTAGAGTGTATTTTAAAAACAACAAGAGAACATTTAAGTAAATTGGGATCTGGTAGATCTATAATACTATTTGGTCTTGGAGGAAATAAAGATGCAACAAAAAGACCTATTATGGGGAAAATAGCACAGGATTTAGCTGATATTGTAATTGTAACCAATGATAATTTTAGAAATGAAGATCCAGCAAAAATAAGAAAAGAAATAATTGCCGGATGCGATAGACCTAATGATCCAAATTTATATAATTTTAATGGAACAAGGGAGGAAGCAATAAAATTTGGAATTTCTATTTTGGAAAAAAATGATATTTTAATTTTAGCTGGAAAAGGTCACGAAAAATATGCTGAAGAAAATGGGAAAAAAATTCCCTTTGATGAATTTAAAATAGTTCAAGAAATTTTAAAGACAACAAATAAATAAAAAAATTATGAAAAAATGTGATGAATTTTTTTTAAAAAATAAACCAACTTTTCTATATGGGGCTGTTAAAAAAGAACAATTTATAAATAATAAAATTCCAGAAGTTGCTTTTATAGGAAAATCAAATGTTGGAAAGTCAAGTTTAATAAATACTATTACAAATAGTAAAATAGCAAAAACTTCTAAAACCCCTGGTAGAACTAGAGAATTAAATTTTTTTAATATAGGAAATAAATTAAATATAGTTGATATGCCTGGTTATGGCTTTGCAAAAGCTACAGATGAAGAAAAAGATATTTGGTATAATTTTATTTATGAATATTTGAGTTTAAGTAAAAATTTAAAGAGAATTTTTTTACTTTTAGATGCTAGAAGAGGTTTAAAAATAAATGATTTTGATTTTATGCAAATATTAGATAATTTAAAGGTTAATTATCAAATAATTTTGACTAAAATTGATGTTTGTAAAAAAAACGAATTAGAAGAAGTACTTGGACAAATTAGAATGGAGGTAAAAAATCATAAAACTTTGGAAAAAATAATTTTATCTGTAAGTTCGAAAAAAAAATCTGGTTTAGATGAGGTTAGAGATATAATATTTGGATTGATTCAATAAAATTATTTTTTCTGTACTTAAATTAAAAAAACCTAGAATTTACTATTTAGACGGTGGATTTTATTATTAAATAATGCGAAATTCCATTTCATTTTAATATTTTATTGATTTTTATTTTAATAAATATAAGATTATAAGAATATTTTAAATATATTTATAGATAAATATGATATATAAAGTACTATTAATAATTTTAATATTAAGTATTCCATTAAAATCAACAATTTCCAAAGAAAAGTCAACTTTTGAAACAAAAAATAGTAATTTTAAAAAAAATTTAGTAACAAATTATACAGATATGTATTATCAACCGTATTCTTTTAAAGAAAATAAAGCAAGTTATCAACTCTTAAAAAATAACACTTATACTATGATGGGGGCAAGTGTTTTTATGCTAGGATTTTTGTATGTTATGCCAGAAAGTTTTACTAATTGGGATAAAGATGATGCAAAATTTAGTAAACTTTTTAAAAAATGGTGGGAACATGTAAAGGCTGGCCCAGTAATGGATGAAGATGATTTTGTTTTGAATTATGTAGCACATCCTTATTGTGGTGCCGTTTATTATATGGCTGCTCGATCTAGTGGTTTGACTCCACTTAATTCATTTTTTTATTCAACCATATTATCAACATTCTTCTGGGAATATGGAATTGAAGCATTTGCAGAAATACCTTCAAAACAAGATTTAATTATTACTCCTATTGTAGGTTCAATATTTGGTGAAGGGTTTTATTTGTGGAAACGTAAAATCTTGCAAAATGATTATAAACTATTAAATTCAAGAATATTAGGTAAAACAATGGTATTTTTTATGGATCCAATAACTGAAGTTACAAGTTTTTTTATAAAAAAATTTGGTAAAGAAAAAAGTGAAAATATAGCTATGTATTCTTTTCCTGTTATAGCGAAAAATGGAAGTTTAGGTTATAATTTAATGTTTAATATGAAATTTTAACAAAAATATAATAAATTATGAAAAAAATAATTATAATTACTTTATATCTTTTTATTTTTGCAAGCAATTTATATGCGCAAAATAATAAAGATTTTTTAAAATCTATATTTTTTAACTACGAAAACGATTCTATATTCGGTAGTGATCGATATTATAGTAATGGCATACAATTTTCTTTTGTAACAAAAAATTTTGAAGGTCTAGAAAATAATTATATTACAAATATTTTTGATATAAAAAACAAGCATTATCATAATTTTTCTTTTGGTTTAGGACAAAAAATATATACACCAAGTAGTATAAAAAGAGATTATTTTTTAAAATATGATAGACCATATGCTGGTTATTTATATTTTTTTGTGAATAAAACAATATTTCATGATGAAAATAAATATGATACATTAGGAGCTACTATAGGTGCTACAGGTCCAATTTCTATGGCTAAATGGTCACAAAAAACAATCCATAGATTAATAGGCAGTCCAATTCCACAAGGTTGGAAATATCAACTTTCTAATGAGCCATTATTAATGTTTTCTTGGCTACATATGGAAACAATAAATAAACCTATACAAAATAAATACGATTGGAATTTAATTCCAAAATTGTTAACAAATATCGGAACACCATTTACAGATGTGAGATTAGCTTTAGAATATAGATATGGATGGAATTTGCAAAATGATTTATCCCCAAATAAATCTACAACATTATTTACTGGAATTTTAAATAAACCTAATAATTTAAGTTATTATGCATTTTTTGAAGTTGAAGGAAATTTTGTTATATATAACACTTTTTTGGATGGAAATTTATTTAGAAAAAATAAATTTGATATTGAAAAAAAGTTATTTAGGTTTGAATTAATAATTGGTGGGGTTTTAAATTATAAAGATTTTTACACTAAAATTTCTAATATTTATTTATCAAAAGAATTTAAAGAGCAGGAACATAACCAATTAGTATTTTCCTTAACTTTTGGTTGGCTGTTTGGAAAATAATTTTTCTAATATTCTTAATATTTTATCTATTTATATATATAAATAGTTTAATATAAATAGTTTAGTAATAAATATTTATTTTAAAATATATTTTTTAAAGATATTTATCATCCTCTATTAACAATTTTATTTCTTCAAGTCTTTTTTCATCTTCTTTTAATTCTCCCACAAGAACATCTATTTCGTTATTTTTATTATTTGCTTCTGTTACAAAATAATTTACTATATTTTTAATATAGTTTAATTCCGCAAAAAGATTATTTATTAAATTTTTCTTTTTATTCATTTTTTCTAC
>CATOJU010000045.1 GCA_951800555.1 uncultured Rickettsiales bacterium
AAAAATAGAAAAAAAGTTATTTTTTCTATAATTCTAATTTTAACTGTTTTAATTGTATTTATTTTTTCTAGAAAAAAAAATATAAAATTTAATATTAATAGATTTGATATAGAACTAATAACAAGAGGGAATATAAGCAAAATTGTTACTGCAAATGGTACTATAAATCCTACAAATGTAATTTCTGTAGGAAGTCAAGTTTCCGGAAAAATAGAAAAAATTTATGTTGATTATAATGATGTAGTTAAGAAAAATCAAAGATTAGCAAAACTTGAGACTGAGCTTTTAGATAGAGAACTTTCACAGGCTAGATCACAATTAAAGCAAGCAAATTCTAACTTAAAATTAGTAGAATTAAATACAAAAAGGGTTAGAGAATTATTTAAAAATAATTATATATCAAAAGCTGAATTAGATGAAGCTGAGAATAGGCTTGTAAATGCAAAAGAAGAATATAATATTGCAAAAACAAGATACCAAATGAGTAAAACACAATTAAGTTATGCCTATATTAATTCGCCAACTGCTGGAGTTATAGTTTCAAGAGCCGTTGATGAAGGTCAAACTGTTGCTTCAAGCTTTTCAACACCTACATTATTCACAGTAGCTGAAGATTTAAGTAATATGCAAATAGAAACTAGTGTTTCAGAATCCGATATAGGAATGATAAAAAATAAAGAAAATCTAGATATAACCTTTACAGTGGATGCTTATAAAAATAAAACCTTCCACGGAAAAATAAAACAAGTTAGATTAAACCCAGTTATTGATTCAAATGTAGTTGTTTATAATGTAGTGATAGAAACAGATAATAAAGATGGTTTATTATTACCTGGAATGACAGCTTATGTATCAATTGTAATTGATTCTGTTGAAAATGTATTAAGAATTCCAAATACAGTTTTGAGATTTAACGCTACAAAAGATACAAGACTTGCTATGGGATTAAATGAAGTAAATAAAGTAGAAAAAGAGGAATTATCTCGTAAAATTAAAACTGGAAATTATGCCTATATTTATGTTATAGATTATAGAACAAATAAACCAAAAGGTGTTTTGGTTGAAAGAGGCATAAATGATATAACTTATACAGAAATAGAATCTAGTGAATTACGAGAAGGAGATAGGGTAATTTCTTCATATTTGGATGCTAAAAAAAATAAATAGAAAATGAGTAAAGAAATAATAAAAATAAACCATTTATATAAAGACTATTTCTTGAGTGGGATTATGGTACAACCAGTCTTAAAAGATGTAAATGTAATTATCACAGAAGGTGAATTTGTTTCTGTTATGGGTCCATCTGGTTCTGGTAAATCAACTTTTATGAATATTTTAGGTTGTTTAGACAAACCCACAAGTGGGGAATATCTTTTAAATGGACAAAATACAGCAACTCTTGATAAAGATGAATTGGCTGAAATAAGAAATAAATATATAGGCTTCGTGTTTCAGAGTTTTAATTTATTGTCAAAAAGAACTATTTTTGAAAATGTTACTATGCCAATGGTTTATAAAAATAAAAATTATAAAGAAAAAAGAGAAAAGGCTATAGAAATATTAAAACAAGTAAAATTAGAAAAATATATAGATCATTATCCAAATCAGTTATCTGGTGGTATGCAACAAAGGGTAGCAATTGCGAGATCTTTAATAAATGATCCTACTGTAATTTTTGCCGATGAACCTACAGGAAATCTTGATACAAAAACTAGTGATGAAATAATGAATATTTTTACAGATTTAAATAAAAGATTAGGTATTAGTGTTGTTATGGTTACACATGAGCCAGATATTGCTAGATATACTAAAAGATTAATTTATATAAAAGATGGAGTAAAATTACACGATTGTAATATAGATGAAGCTATAAAATTGGATTTAGTATAGTAAAATATTCATTTATATATTTCCATAGAACTTTATTTTATTCAAAATTCTATGGAATTTTTTATATTAATTAAGTAGGAGGTTTACATATTACATTAATTAACAATGAGTAAAATCAATAGCTTTTCCATTAAACATATTATCTATTGATTTAATACAATTTATAAAAATTTCATCGTCATCATATTTTTTATTAAAATTATCTTCAATTAATTTATTTACAAATTCTTTATCTTTTTTATTTTCACTTCTTAAAATATTAATCAATTGTTTAGCTAATTTTAGTAGTTTAATTTTATTTTTTACTATATCACATTTTAACGCAAATTTTGGGTCATCCAGAGCTTTAATAGTACTTATTGATATATTTTTAAGTAATTCTTTTTCATTAGAAAAAAAATTTTCATTTAAAGCATTATCTAACAAATGTAAAAACTCTTCTCTTTCTTTAATCTCCTCCTCCTCCTCTTCTTTTTTAAGATTTTCTACTGATTTATTTACTTCAACAAAATCCCCTTCAATAAATTGATCTGCGCCTTTTTCTTGCCTATAGAAGTAATATTCTTTTTCACCTTTTTCATTAACTTTTATTTTAACACATTTAGCTTTATTATCCTCTTGCCACTCATCAGCAAACAGAATTCCAGCCTTATTTAAATATTCTCCCTGCGCTAATTTATATTCTTTTTCTCCTATTTTCTCTTTATTTGGTGTAGCATCATGGCCTATTACATTAGTAATTCCATTAAAAGTATGCTCTTTTAATTCTTCGGGAGTCCATGGATCTTTTGTTTTTAACTCTTGTGCATAACTTAATTCTCTGGCAGTATTAGTAACATCAGTATTATACATACGATTTCCGTTTACCAATGATCCCAATAAGCTTGTTGTTAATTTTTTCTCTGTTTTTCCTTGTTCACTTATAACTATATATTTAAATAATTCATTTATTATATCTGTAAATTCTTCTAAAACTTCTTCTGGCAGATTGTTATCAAGTAAAGCTACTTCTTTTGATTTTATATTATTATCAGGTAAAACTACTTCTTCTAATTTTATATATTTTATTTTTCCATTTTCTTTTTTTTCTTTAAATCCTGCAATTTCTGCTAATTTCTTTATTTTTTCTTCAAAACCAGAAAAAAGACTTATATTTTCTGAAATAGTATGATTTAAAAAATTTAATATATTCTCTTTAATTAAAGCAACATGTGAATTTATAATATTAGTTCCTTTAACATGATGCATTAATTTTATTTCACCATTTTCAATGGCCTTTAAAATAAAATTTTTACAATCTTGATTTCTTCCACCATAATATGCTTTATCAATTATATTAGCTATTTCATGATTACCCATTAAAGTTATATATTTACCCTTTAGTTGTCTTGAAATTAAAATTGAAATAACAACGCTTTTTAAACTTTCATCAGTACCAACTTCACTGTGTTTATCTACAAGATCACCTAAATGTATTACGTCATCTTTTATATTATTGTTTAATTTAAAATTAGGAATTTTTATATAATCTTCCTCATTATAATTTTTTGGTTCTTTGTAAATAGGATTTTCCAATGCAAAATCATCTTTTTTATAGTAAACAAAACCCTCTCCTTCATTAGCTATAATTCCTGATTTTTTTAAACTCTCTATAAGTGCCGGATAACTTCCATGAGTATCTGGAATAGCATACATAGTTTTATTTTCATTACTATTATTTACATTTGATATAACTCTATTGAATGGTTTAAATCTTTTTTGCGCATTCCTTAATCCTTTCTCTGTCTTTAGGAACTTTTTAACATTTCTTTTATGTTCTTTTGTTTTAGTTATTTCAGTTTTAGATTTAAGATCTTCGTAAAATTCTTCACCCAATATTTTATTTCTATCAAAAACTCTTTCAATAATCAATTGATCTCTTAAAAATGGGACAAGCTCTCCTTTTTTTCCTAGTTCAATTATGATAGCTTTTAATTCCTCCTTTGTTATACTTTGATCTTTTTGATCTTTTTTAAATTCTTTTATCTGTTCTTCTCCATTATTGTTTATATACTTAATTGTAAGATTTTCTTTTAAATTTAAATTAATTTTAAAATTTACAAAATCCATCTTTGTACTAAATTGTACATCCCCTATATCAAATTTTTCATCATCTTTTGCTTCGTTTTTATCTATACTTTCTTCATTTAAAGGTTTTCCATTAAAAACTATATTAAATATCCTATATTCTATTGGTATATCATAGCCAGCTATTTCTTCAGCACCTTCACATCCTATAATACCAGAAAAAGACTTTTGTAAATTTTTAGAGATACAATAAAAACCCAAAATTCCTCCTCGTCCATAGGCGCCAAGTGATTTGGACAATTTTTCAGAATATGATGTAAATGCACCTATCCATGATGGATATGGATCTTTTTTTCCTGCTGCATTACAATTAGTATTAAGTATTGTTTTATCTTTAGTCATATCCCAAAAACTAAATCTTGGTCTTCCTGTTGGTGCGTTTGGATTAGACATTTGTTCTATTGAAACTTTACTTTTATCAAGATCTTCACCAGTAAATCCTCTATATAATATATCGGAATTAATGTTTTCGCCAGCATGTACATTATCCTGTTTAGTTATATAATCATCGGCCATCCTGAATTTTATAGTAGCATATAAAGCATTACTTAAATCATTTATATTATTTTCCTCGGCAGCACATACAGAAGAAAGCATTAAAAAATCTCCAGAAATTTTTTCTCCATTTTCTTCTGCAACTCTTTTATATTCATTTCCTATTACATTTAAATTTTCTTTAAGTATTTTTTGTGCTTTTATTCTATCTTCATCCGATGAATAAGGATAATACAAAATTCCCAATGATTCCTCAATTTCTCTTGTTATTTTTTTTACAGTTTCTTTATTTAAATTACTTTTATCATCTTTAATACACCTTTTTAAAAATGGTTTTATCATTCCTTGGTAATATAAAAGTTCCCTTCTTAATATTTCTTCAGAATATCTTTCAGCTATAAAATTTAATATTTCTTTTACTTCTTCATAGGAACATTGTTTTTCTGTAAAATTATCTTTTCTACATTTTTTTAAAGATTTAATATAATTCGCCAATATATTTCTGTTTTCCTCTATTTCTGCTTTTCTGGTTTCAATAGCTCTTTGTTTTTCTTCATCATTTATATATTTATTATTATCTTTTTCTAATTCTTCAAATCTACTTTTTAATTTATCATCTAGTTTTAGAAGTAGTAGATATAAATTTTCTTGTCTATTAAGTAAATAGCTTCCCTTTTTTTCACCTTCTAATTCTGGGTTTTCATCAATATAATCATCATGTATCTTTTTAAGAAAATTATTTTCAATCTTATTATCTTTTATAGCTTTCTCTAATTCATTTTTATTAAATTTAATTCCTTCTTTATTATTTTCGCAATAGAATTTTACAAATGCCATTACCTCTTGTTTATTTAGGTTACCTATTAACTTTTTTAATATCTCGCTATTATATTCCATTTCTCCATTTTCTTTTTTTTCAAATAAATTATTATTTACTATAATATCCTTTACAACTTTAAGTTTATTGCTATTTGATAAAAAAGTTAAAGTATCGGAGGATATAATATTTTCTGCTTTTAAATTACCTTCTTTTAAACATTTAAATAATAATTCTCCATTAATTATTGAAGTATCAATTTTTGGTAATTTTTGTGGGCATCTTGATAGCATCGTTTCTATTATTATTTTTTGTTTATTTATATCTTTGTAATAAATTCTTGATAAATCAATTTTGCTAGCCTCTTCTTGGCTAAAATTATTCTCTATAAATTTTATAAATTCAATATAATTATAAAACACTTTAGCTGTATAATATATATTACCTTCTGAATCAATAGTTCTTAAAATTAATTCTTTTTTTAATTCTTCTATTTTTGATTTTCCAAAAATACTTTTTAAAGGTTCCAAAAATGTATTATCGGACAGAATTGTTTCAATATCATTAATATTAAAACTTTTAATTTTTTCAAATCCTAACACTGAAAAAAAATTTTTGGCAATTTCTTGATTTGAAATGTAACTTTTGATATAAAAAACGCGAGAATAATCCAATAAATTTAAATTTTTAGGACAATTACTGGTTCCTAAATTATTTAACCATTCTTCTAAAGCTTCACTATCAATTTCATTAATAGGAATTTCTGAAAGTTTTTCTTCATCTGAATTTTCTATAAAATCCTTTAAAACTTCTTTATTTACATACTCTAAAACATTATTAAGATTCTTACTTTCTAAATTTGATAAAAAATTTAAAATAGCCTTTTTTTGTTTTTTATATTTTGGATTTTCTAAAAAATTTATTAATTCACAACTTTTACCAGAATAATCTAATAACAATATTCTTTCAAATAATTCTTTGTATTTTTCTGGATTTTCTATTATTTTAATTAATTCATCTTGTGGAATATATTCAGATTTAATTTTTTTTATTTTATTATCACTTAAAATTTCTTTCAACAAAAATGCAATATCATTTATGTCATTTATGTCTTGATTTTTTAATGTGTATTCGAGATAACTATCTCCTATATCATAATTTAATAAATTTAACATATTAAAACTTTCTTGATGTCCTTTTCTTGCTTTTTTTAATAATTCTCCAAAAACATCTCCTGGAATGTGATCATAATTAATTTCTTTAATTTTATCATTAGGCAATATCTTTAATATTTCTTTTGCAAGATTTTTACCGTTAAATTTTTTAAATATTTTGTAAAAATTACTATAATTCAATGATCTTAATACTTCAAGACTTTTTTGATCTCTTTTTTTTGCATTTTCCAATAATGTTTCTAGAACATCTTCTGGAATATATCCAATTCTAATAGTTTTTAATTTCTCTGGAGTTAAAATTTCTAATAGAAATTTTTCAACAATTTTTTCATCCATGTGTTCAAAAAAACCGCCAAAATACATATTAATAAAATCATCATAAGAAAAATATCTTCTTAATAATATAGTATGAAAAAAAAATGTATCTTCTTTTAAACCATCAATTACTTCTGGTGGAACATTTATATTATAGTATCCTTTTATTTTTCGATTTCCTATTCCTACTGTAATTTTATCATTAATAAAACTTAAAAAAATTTCTTCAAATCTAGTATCTTCTGACATATTTATCTCCATAATTTATAAAATATAAAATATTAATA
>CATOJU010000046.1 GCA_951800555.1 uncultured Rickettsiales bacterium
TTCTTCTACTTTTTCAATTTTTTCTCCATCAAAACTATATAACTCAAATTTAGCCTTTTTTTTGTCATTAATTTGTTTTTCATCTTCCTTTATTCCTTTATAAAAATGAATTTTATTGTTACCATTTTTATCAGTTACTACTTTAACAAATTTTGCCCCAAATCTTTTTCCTTGCCATTCATCAGTAAATAAAATTTTTAATAATTCATAAGCTTTTTTTTGACATTTATTCTTATATCCTTTTCTAAGACCAATAGGTGTAGCATCATGCCCAACATAATTATCAATTCCTTTAAAAGTAGAATTAGCTAATTTTTCATAAGATAAACCTTTTAATCTCATTGTTCCGCGCTCATTTAGATATAAACGATTTTCATTTACTAATGTCTTTAATAAATCTTCATTTAAACCTTCTTCAACTGTAACAATAAATAATTCATTTAATATATCAACAAAATCTTCTATATTATTTTCTTTTACTGGTTTTTCATCTAATAAACATTTATTATCGTTTATTTTATATTTACCGTAAGTATTTTTTTCTGCCCCTATTATTTTTAATAATCTTTCTATTTTTTCACTATAGTATTCATAAACACTATTGTTTTTTAAAACAGTATCATTTAAAAAATTTAATATATTATCTTTAAATAATGGAACATGAGAATTTATTATATTTGTTCCAGGAGTGTGATGAAATAGTTTAATATTACCATTTTTAATGGCTTCTTTTATAACAGGAATTTCGTATTCAACATTGCGTCGATCCATTCCATATAAATTGTTAATAATTTTAGCAATTTCGTGATTACCAATTAAAGTTGTGTATTTTTCTTTTAATTGTCTTGATAATAAAGTGGAAATGGCAAGACATTCTTTACTTTTAGTACTACATTCGTGGCTATCTACTAAATCTCCTAGTTGTATTACTTTACCATTAAAATTTTTATTTATAGTAAATCTTGGAATTTGTATATAATTATTTTCATTCATTTCATAATCATCTGGTTTTTCATACATAGGTATTTTAAACCCATAATCATCAATTTTATACCATATAAATTCATTCTCATTTACTACAATCAATCCCATTTCTTCTAAATCTTTTATAAATTCATCAAATGCTCCATGCACATCTGGAATTATATAGGTATGTATACCATCGTCATTATTTTTATTGTTTATAATTTCTTTTTCAAAAAATGGGTACATTTTGTCTTTTGTTTTTTTCATTATGTCTGAAACCCTCTTTTCTGTTTCAAAAGTTTTTTTTGCTTTTTCTTCATTGGTTTCCTCTATAATTTTTTCATCTTCACCAAGTATTTTATTTTTATCAAAAGGCGGTTCCATAATTAATGTATCATCTAAAAATTTAGAAACTTTTTCCATTGTTGGATATTTATTAATAATAATATATTTTAAATCATCTTCCGATATACTTTCTCCTTTTTTGTACTCTTTTTCATTAACAGTGATACTATTTTTTAATCTAAGAATTGTAAAATCAGCATTTTTATTAAAAATGACATCCAATTTACCTTCTTTATTTAAATATATATTGAATATTATATTTTCCGAAAGCATAGCGGGAATAGCAGCTTCATTTTCACTACTATTAGCAATATTTGTAAAAATTACTTTTTTTCGATTTTTTTTTATAAAATAAACACTTAAAATAGATGGTTCATAGCCTTTTTCTATTATTTTTTTTACTTTTGTAGTAGCGGATGTATAGGCTCCAGCATTTGAATCGTGTATTTTTATATCTTTTCCCGCTGGATTACATATAATATTTACAGGTTTTCCAAATTTATCATTTTCCTCTTTTGTTATTATATCAAAAGTTTTATAATGTTCTCTCCCTATTTGTGCTATTGGATTACAAGTAAAATTATAAAGTGCTTCTTCTAATTTTTTTGTGCCTACTAGATTACCATATGATCTTATTATTTTATCTGTCTCGACTTCTAATAAAGATTTTTTATTTTTATCATTTTTTCCAAAGGAATGTTTAATTGAATAGTTATCAACTACCCTAGTTTTTATATGGGAATATAAAGCTTCATTTAATTCAATTATATTTTCTGCATTACAAATAGAAGAAAATATTAGATAAGAACCACAAATTTTTTCTTTTTTTGTATCCATCACAAAATCTTTATACTTTTTCCCAATTACATTTATATTATTTTTTAAAATTTTTTGTGCCTCTAATTTAAGGTCAATTGAAGAATCTGGATGAAATAATATACCAAGTGCATCTTCAATATTTCTTGTTATTTCTTCCGCCTTTTTAGAATCAAAATGTTCTTTTACAAATGGTTCTATTCTTCTACTATAATCTACAATAGCTCTTCTTAAAGTTTCATAATAATATTGTTTTATTATATAATTTAATTCCTCTTTTTCATTAGCTAATTTAGTTTTATTATAATATTTTTTTGTAAAATTTTCTTCTCTTTTTTCAAAATTTTTTAATTGTTTTATCCTATTAAATCTTTTTTGTTTTTTTTCTTCAAGCACTTCGAATAATAGATTTTTATTTCTTTGTCTATTTTTTATATATCCATCTGATTGTTCTTTTGTTTTTAAATTGTCGTTAGGATTATAATAATCATTATAAAGCATTTTACTAGGATCAACTCCTGCAGTATTAACATTTTTTAATTCTTTTTTTAATTTTTCTTTTAATTCTTCTTCATTATAATATTCTTTATATTTAGTATTTTTGCAATAAAATTTAATAAATATTAATATTTCATTAAATTTTAATTCACTGGCTAATTTTCCTAAGCTTACATTATTAAATTCTAACGCTTCTATTTCAGAATTTTTTGTAAAAAGATTATTTTCTTTTATTATTTTTTGTATAATATTAAATTTTTTATCATTTTTAAGAAAAAATAAATCCGATGCTGAATTTTCTGCAATATTTTCACTTTTTATTTTTTCTTCCTTTATAGCTTCAAATAAATCAGAACTTGAAATTAAGTTAATATCAAATTTTGGCATCCTATCAGGAGGATAATTGTAAATCATTGTTTTTATAAATTCTTTTAATTTTCCGTCCTCGGTATCATTAATATTTATTAAATTAGCTTTTTTTATTTCTTCGTCGCTTAATTCTCTTAAAACTTTTTTTATGATGTCAAACCAATTTTCGTCAAGATCTATTTTTTTTGTTTGTTTTTTTTGAAAGAAAATTTCTTTTATTATCCTTTTTTTATAAAATTCTTCACCAGTCTTTTCTAATATTATTTCTTTATATTTATTATCATTAATACTTATATCATAAGGCAAATTATTTATAAATTTAACTATATATTCTTTACTATCTAATTCTTTCAATAAATTTTTGAAAAATTTCAGTTTATAGGAATAGTCAATAGACATTATTTTTTTAAAGATAGGACTATTTTCGTCTGAATTTTTTATTAATTTAGCTAAAACTTCTACTGAAAAATTATAATGCGCCAAATAACGAATTCTTTCATCACCAATTATCATAAAATATTTTTCTGCTAAAGCCATATTATCTATTTTATAAAAAAAATTAGATATATCTTCCACATTAAAACTTTCATAAAAGAATTTTTTCTCTTCGTATTCATATTCATCTTAATTAATTTCATCAATTTTTGACAAAAAATTATTAATTTTTTCATTTCCTAATTCTTTTAGTAAAAAAATATAATTTTTATTAATAGGATCATCAAATATTGATTTTAATTTTTCGAAAAATTTATCATCCTCGCCTAGCTCTTCTATTAATTCAATTATAACTTTTGGATTTTGTATAAATTCAATTTTTTCAAATTCTTCATTAGGTATATTTAATAAAAAACTTTTATCGTTCTCTAAACATAATCTATAAAAAAAACAATTAATATCAGTATTATTAAAAAAATCTCTTTTCTTTAAGAATTCTTTATCATTCGATAATTCAAGCATAATTGAATTACTAATAATGTTAAAATTAAATTTACTAATATAGCTATTATCTAAATATAACAAGTAATTTTTAAAACCATTTTTTGTTTTTATATCACTATACTCATCGTCTTCATTATCTTCAATATCTTTATTATCTTTATCATATTCTATATTTTGAGTCTTTAATTTGTTTTGAGCTGAATGAAAATTTAAATTTATTATCTTTCTAATAGAATTGAAATTACTGTTATACTCTATACTTTCTAATAATTTAATAAAATTTTTATTCATCTTTATATATCTATCATTAAAAACGGGTCTAAAATCAATATCTTTATCTAAATTTAAAAAAAGATTTCTAATAGATTGTTCATCTAAATCTGAAATAAAATAATTAATATTTCTTTTTAAATATTTAATATTTTCTTCATTATTTAATATTAATTTGATTTTATCATTAAGTTCTTTTGATTCTCCAGATTTTTTTAGTAATTCATTTAAAATTGTTATCTCAATATTACTAATATTTATATTTGATATATTATTTGCATCTAAATTTAAAATAAATTTCTTAATTTTATCCTCATCAAGATAATTTAAAAAATTGTCTATAGTTATGTCATTTACATTTTTGTTTTTTAAATCAGCTATAATGTCATCCAATATTTCTGTTGGAACATCTTTATATAATTCTTTTATATCTTTTTCATAAGACATATTAATCTCCATTAAATAATATTTATTTATATTATTTTAAATATGTTAATAAAAGTCAACTGTTTATAAATAAATGGGCAAGCTCGCTTTTTATACATTTTAGTCTAGTTTTACTTGTTATTTGTGTCTATTTTATCAATTTCCCATTATTTATATCATTCCGCATTAGCAATTTCTGGGTAATTTCTCACTTGGAAATTGCTAATGCGGAATCTAAAAAATTCAAATGTTACTATTATACTAGGAAGTTTCAAATTATACTAAATTTAATTTATATAACTTCCTTTTATTTTTTAAGAAACAGTAAATAAAAAAATGAAATTGTTGCCATTTAGTTATTTTTTAAATAAATAATCAATTATATTTATTTTACTGTTCCGATACTTTTATCAGGCATTTGATTTAGACCTTTGTTAATATCATTATTTATTCTTTGCATTTGAATTCTATCTCCTGTATATTTTAGTTTATTTTTATTATTTTTTATACTTTTAAGTATTTTTTCTGTTTCTAGGGTTTCCATTGGATTTTTAATTTTATATTCTCTTTTTTCTTCTTCATTTAGTACCATAAATTTATCAAAAACTCTTTCAATACTTAAATTACTATTTAAAAATACCGTTAAGTCTTCTCTTGTTAATGACATCATAATTTCCTTTAATTCCTCTTGCGATATAACTTGTCCACTATTATAAGAAAATTTATCTTTCTTAAAATTATCTTTTAATTTGAAGACTACAAAATCCATTTTTTCACAGAACTTTACAGATTCTACTTTAGAATATAATTTAGAATTTTTAAATTTAATTGCAAATATTCTGTTTTCTATCGGTACGTCAAAACCAATATTTTCTTTTAAATAATATTCACTAATATCAAAATATCCATTACGTGAATTTTCTGGTAAACAAAAAGCGCACATAAAAGTTTCTCCGTAACGGTAACCAACATAATCTGAAGGACTTATAACACCTCCTGATAATTTAGCATTTACGGAAAATGATGTAAGAGAACCAGCTCTTGAACCCCCTCCTTCTGATTCACAATAATTATTAATAATTCCACGGGTTGATTGTATCATATCCCATATAGTATAATCTAGTCTTCCAGTTTGAGACTCTGGATTTTTCATAAAATTATCAATAATTTTATCAACATTATTATCTGTATTAAATCCTCTAAAAAATGTAAAATCTGTTATTCCAGAACTCCTACCAAGATCAATTGTCATTTGGTGTAAATAATCTTTTACCATTCTGTCATTCAGATAATGACCTATAGCCTCATTTAATTCAACTGGGCCATTTGCTTCACATATTGATGATAACATTAAAAAATTACCAGAAACACTGTTTTTTACATTAAATTTTTCATCCATAATTTTTTTATATTCACCACCAATTAAATTTAAATATTTTTTAAGTTGTTTTTGTGCTTCTAATTTATAATAATTTGATAATTTATAATCAAATAAAATTCCTAATGCTGAATTAATTCCGCTATTTATTTCTTCTAAAGTTATTTTTTCCCCAGTATTTTTATCTATAATACCATCTTTAAAATTTTCATCTAAAAACGGTATTATTCTCTTTTGGTAATCTGCTACTATTGATCTTAAAACCTCAGAACAATACTGTTCTGTTACAAAACTAAATATTTTTAATATTTCCTCATCTTCACAAATAATACCCTTACCATTATATTCTTTTTTTAATAATTTAGCAATCTCTGTTACTTTATTAATATTTTCTTTTAATTCTGTTTTTATATCTTCTATTTCTTCTTCATTTTCTACTTCACCATTTTCCAAATTATTCAATGCATTTAATCTTTTTTCAAATTTTTTTCTTAGTGTAGTTAATAATAATTGTAAATTATTTTGTCTGTTAAGTAAATAAGCATCTTCTCTACCTTTTATTTCTAAATTTTTGTTTTTTTTAGCATATTGTTTTTCATAAGTAAATTTTAATAAATCATTTTTTAAATTAAAATCTTTCATTATTTCTCTTAATTTTTCCTCAATTTGTTCATTAAACTCAATATTTTGACTTTCACAATAAAATTTTATAAATGAATCTATTTCAGATTCAGTTAAAAAATCCGCTAATTTTTCTATTAATTCAAAATTAAAATCTCCATTTTCTAAAAATACTGTTTTATCATCTATAATTATTTTTTGTAAAATATCAAATTTATCTTTATTTCCTAAAAAATACAACTGATTGTCCAGTGAAACATTTATATTTTCCGATTTTATTTTATTTTCTTTTATATATAAATATAGAAGTTCTTTTGGTAAAAATTCTATATTAAATTTAGGCAATTTATTTAGTCTATTCTTTATAATTTCTTCTATAATTTTTTTAGAGTCTTCTTCATTATAATCAAAACTTGATAAATCAACTTTATCAATGCTATCTTCATTTTCAAATACA
>CATOJU010000047.1 GCA_951800555.1 uncultured Rickettsiales bacterium
ATATATGAAAAATAAAAATAGTTTTATGCAGGAGGTCTATTATATTTTTGGGTTATCTAAAAATAAAAAGTAGTTTTATGATTTATGAAAAATAAAATTTATATAAATAAAACATAAAAAATACTAAAAAGATAGCTATACAATTAGAATCTTATTTTATAACTTTATTCTATCTTTTGATAATATTGCAAAATTTCTTAATTTCTTAATACTTTATAAAAAGGTACTTTCAAAGAGAGATAAAGTATTATTTATTTTTTATTATAGTTTTATTCATCAACTTTATTAGTATTTATTCCGTTTATTTAATTTTATTATCAACCCTTATTTTTGTGGAAATGACAGTTAAAAATTAGGAAAATTTTAAATTAAAAAAATGAAGTTAGAATTAATTATTTACCTTCAATTATATTATTAACAAGCTCTTTTATACTTGGTATATATCCATTTTTATATAAAGGGTCTATCGCAAATCTATAGGCTTCACTACCAGCAAAATAAAGTTGTTTATTAATTTCTTCATCATGAATAGAATTTTGCAAAGCCTTTTGTATACATATTTTTCTAAAATCTGGAATTTTTCCAGTACTATTATTTGTAGTGTTTTGACTCCAACAACTAAATTGACATTGGCTCAAACAGCCACAACAATTAACCATATCATTTTTTAATTCATTAAATTTTTCTTTTGATATAAAAAGTGCTGTATCATCCGGTGTTTTAGAAATTTTATTATATCCATTTGACAACCATTTATTAATATTTTTAATATCATTATTTTTTACAAAAATTTTTGTACCATCAATATCAATTATTTCAAAATTAAAAATATCATTTTTTTCTAATGAAAAGTCAACTTGTCTAGTACTTCTATCAAATAATTCTTTTAAATATACATTATTTACCGCAGAAGAATAAAAACCTGTTGGACTAAATTTATTAGTTTTTATATCTTCTGGTTTTAAATTTAAAAGTATTTGTTTCCATCTGTCAGAGATGGGGCTTTCTTTTGTTAGCATAGGTCTTGTACCAAACTGGAATGCAATTTTTCCAATTTTTTCACTATTTAAAAATTTTTCATATTCTTTTATATTCCAAATACCGCCGGCTACTATTATAGGGGTTTCCTTTAGATTAACTTGATTCATAAATGTTCTCAACTCACCCACTCTTTCATAGGTATCTCCTTTAATAAAAGGATCTTCATTATTAGATAATCCATTATGACCACCTGCTCTCCAAGGACATTCATAAACAACGCCACCTAACCATTCCTTGGTCCTTTCATAACTTTTTTTCCATAAAACTCTAAAAGCTCTCATTGAAGAAACTATTGGAAAATAATTAATTTTATATTTTGCACAAATATCGCCTAATTTATAAGGTAATCCAGCACCGCAAACAATACCTTGAATTAATCCTTTTACTTTTTGTAAAACTTCATCTAAAATATGTTCTGTTCCTCCCATTTCCCACATAACATTCATATGAATTCTACCTCTATTTCCAGCTATATCTCTTGCAATTTTAGCTTGTGAAATTATTCCTTTTATAGAATTTTGAATCATTTCTAAATGTCTTTCAAGCCTATTTTTTGCCTTTATAATAAATCTCTTTATTTCACCATTACTATTTATAAAATCTGGATTAACACCAGAAAAAGTTCCTATACAATCATTTAAAGCAAAATTTCCTGCTGTAATTCCATTAGATACTCCAATTCCTTTACCCCCTTCAACTACTGGTAAAAAACTTTTGCCATTTATAATAATATTTTCTAGATTTTTTAACATTTATTGACATAATTAATATAATATTAGTCGTATTATAAAATATAATTTTTTAAATGTAAATCTAAATTTTGTAGATTATAACCGGATTTACTAATAATCAGTAAATTTATTTTTTTTATAAAAAAAATACTCAAAATTAATATTAATATATTCTTCTTATTTTTTAACCTAAATTTTCTTGTTTTTATTAAATTGTTAATTCTTTGTTATTTTTAACCTATTATAATTAACTCTCATAGGGTTCTATATTCAATAAATCTTTAAAGAATAGAGATTTAAATCTTTTTAATATATATCTAATCATAATCACATATAAACATTATAGGTTCCTAATGAAAATAAATACATTAAAAACAAAGAAATCAATGTTTTCAATAATAAACCTTCTTCTTTACTTAAATATTCTAATAACAAATAAAATAATTGAAAGCTAATAAACCCAACAGTAGTCCAATAATTAAACATAGTAGTACTAAAATGAAATAATTTTAATAAAACCATATGAGTTATAAAGAATATTGTAAAATATATAATAATTACTATTGATTCTTCTTTAGAGTTGTTAGACATATATAATCCATAAAAATTAATAATAATGTAAAAAATAATAATGTAAAAAAATAATAATAAAAGTCTGTTATAACATTTGGGATAAGATATCCAGTGGATTAACATTAAATATCTTACATAGTTTTAAAAACTAATATTAATATTTTTTTATAAATATCTAGAATTTTAAAAAATTATTTTTTTTAATAAAAATAATATTTATTTTTTAAAATTTTTATCTTCGTATGAACTATGACTAAAAATAATAGAAAAATCTTTTATAATTTTTAATAATTTTCCAAATTGCTTATTATTATCTAATCGACCATTATTGTTAATACTATTCGAATTTTCTTCAAAATCTCTTTGAACTACTACTGATAATTCATTTTCAAAATGTATATTATTATTTGTTACTTGTTCATTATTTCTATTCCTAAATAAATTCCTTATTCTATTAATTCCATTTCTAAACCTACTATTAGTTTCATTTAATAAATTATTAAACCTATTTCTTAATGTATTTATTTGTTGATTATTCCTTATTCTATTAATTCCATTTCTAAATCTACTATTAGTTTCATTTAATAAATTATTAAACCTATTTCTTAATGTATTTGTTTGTTGATTATTCCTTATTCTATTAATTCCATTTCTAAATCTACTATTAGTTTCATTTAATAAATTATTAAACCTATTTCTTAATGTATTTGTTTGTTGATTATCATTATTATTTAATGTATTATTTGTAGGGTTTCTTAATATATTTCTATTTCTTAAATTTGTTATTGTATTAATTGTTATTTCTTGATTTGTTCTTCTTCTCCTTCTTCTTATTTGTGAATCAATTTCAATCATTATTTCATAAAGTCTTCTTTGGTTTATTTCTCTCCAAAATCTTTGTTGACTAAGTCTATCATTAAATTCTCTAAAAAAACCTTCTTCTAATAATTCTTCTTGATTATAATTTCTTATTAATTCATCAAATAGTATAATAAATCTATTTGCCAATTCTTCAATATTTATTGTTTGTATATTATTTGTATAATTAAGAAAATCTTCCACTGCTTGGTTGTTTATTAGATTATGATTTGATCCAGTTCTATTAGAATTGTTTGAATTTATTCCTCTTCTTCTAAGAATATTATTTATATCCAATTCTTCTAAATTATTATTATCCATAATTTTTCCTTTTACCTTTATTAACATTTAAATTATATCATAAAAAAAATCGTTTGTCAATTTATTTTTTAAAAATTTTAAAAATTTATTTAGAAATATAAAAATAAATGCTTATATTTGATATTCAAATATAGGGATTTATGATATTAACCAAAAAATAATATTTTTTTTAATTTATTTATTTTTTTTTCTACTTAATTTTTCAACCTCGGAGACTATAACTACTACAATTGAAAATAACAACATAATTAAAATTTCCTTCAATTTCAAAGGTTCAATTCTTAAAACCTTACTCAAAAACGAGTTTGAAGCTACAAATAAATGTATTGCAACAGCACAAGATATACCTAAAATCAATTTTTTATTTTTTTTAATACTATGCTTAAATACAGATTTATTTTCAGATCTGCTATTTAAAACCTGCAGATTTTGTATAAATACAAACAACATTAAAACTAAACTTGTAGATTTCACATTACTATAATTCAACATTTTTATACAATAACAATAAATTGTAGTACATAAAACAGTTATGGTTATTATTAACCATATACATCTTCTTATCATTACATTATTGAATATAGCTTCTTGTGGATTTCTGGGTTTTTTAAACATTTCATCTCCTTCCTGTCTTTCGAACGCAAGAAAAATATTTTGAACTCCTTCAGTCATTACATTTAGCCATAGTAATTGAGAGGCATTAAAAGGTACCGGTAGGCCTAATATTATAGATAAAATATAAATTATAACCTTCGGTATTCCACAAGAAACAGCAAAAAATATAACTTTTCTTATATTATTATATACAATTCTTCCTTCTTCAACTGCATTTGTAATAGATGTAAAATTATCATCCATTAAAATAATATCTGCACTTTCTCTTGCTATATCAGTTCCACCTTTTCCCATAGCAACGCCAACATTAGCATTTTTTAGGGCGGGAGCGTCATTTACACCATCCCCAGTTACAGCAACAAAATTTCCATTTCTTATCATAGATTGAACTATATCCAATTTTTGAGTTGGCTCCATTCTTGAATAAACTTTAGTATTTTCAGTTAATGTATCAAGTCTATTTTCACCAATATTTAAAGCTTCTTTAACTTCCAATCCAGTTTTTACTTCATCCATTTTTTCAACAAATTCAAGCTGTCTAGCTATAGCGAAAGCAGTTTTTGGATTATCACCAGTTATCATAGCTATTTTTATACCTGCATTTTGACATTCTTTTATAGCAGGTTTTACTTCTTCTCTTAATGGGTCCAACATTGAAAATAATGATAAAAATCTAAGATTTTTTAAATCCGCTTGTTTATAATCATCTTTTTTATCAACTTCTCCATATGCTATTGCCAATACTCGCATTCCTTTATCTGACAAATCTTCCAATATTTTTAAAATTTTATTATGTTCTTCTTCTGTCTGATTACACATATTTAAAATTGTTTCAGTAGCACCTTTAACGAAAGCAAAAATTTTACCGTCTACTTCATTAAAGCTTGCAGAAAATCTGCTTTCTGATGTATAATAAAGCAATTTTATTCTATTAAATCCTTTAAATATTTCTTTAATATCATAACCTTTACTAATTACATATTTTAAGAACGCTATATCTACGGCATCACCAAAAAACTCATTACCATTTAAACCAGCTTCATTTGGCAAAACACAAGATAAATAACCTAACTCTTCATTACTAAAATTTACAAAATTTTTAATGTCTAAAAATCTTTTTTCACTAATTTTAGTTAAATCCAAATGATTTCCATTTATATCCAATATATCTACTACTTGCATTTCATTTTGGGTTAAAGTTCCAGTTTTATCTGATGCAATTACAGTACAAGATCCCAACGCCTCAACAGCTGATAAATTTCTAACTACAACATTTCTTTTTGCCATATTATACATACCAATAGAAAGAGCTATTGTTATAGTTATTGGTAATCCTTCTGGAATTGCAGCTACTGCAAGACTTATAGCCATCATTAAAGTTTCTTCAAATTTATCACCTCTTAAAAGAGAAGCTATTAATATTATTACAACAGCAACTCCAATTGTTATAGTAAACATTTTAGAAAATTTCTCCATTCTAACTACTAAGGGAGTTTCGTTTTTAGATTTTTGGGTTATTTTATCGGCTATTTTCCCCATTTCAGTATTAACGCCAATATTTTTTACTATACCTTTAGCATAACCTTTCACAATTATAGTTCCCGCAAAAATTTCATTCAATTTTTCTTGAATTTGGCAATTTTCTTTTTGAATATGATTATGATTTTTTTTAACTGCGACAGATTCGCCAGTCAACATAGATTCATTTACTTCTAAATTTTCAGTTTCTAGCAATAATATATCAGCTGGAACTTTTGTTCCATCTTTTAAAACAACTATATCACCAACTACAAGATTTCTTGATTCTATTTCTTGTTCTAAACCATCTCTAATAACTACTGTTTTAGCTTTTACTATATCCTTTAAAGAATCTGCTGATTTTTGAGCAGAACATTCTTGAATACATCCTATTAAAGAATTTACAGATAATATTATGAATATAAAAATTCCATCAGAATATTCTTTTAAAAAAATTGATATACAAGCACCAAATAGTAATATATATATTAATGGATCACAAAACTGTTTTAAAAAAGTAATAATGATATGTTCTTTTTCAACTTTTGGTAATTCATTATAACCAAATTTTTCAATTCTATTTTTTACTTCTTGACTATTTAACCCATCAATATTTGAATCTAATTCTTTTAAAATTTCTATATTCATAATATTATCCTTTTTATTAATAAATATTTTGAGGTCCTTCTAAATTAAATTTTTCAATTGATTTTTTATCAATAAAATCTAATATTTTTATTTTATATAAAATATTTGGATTAATTGGAACATTTAAATTTTTTGCTTCTTTTAATTTTTCATTAATAGATGCCCTTACTTGATCTCTTGCCTCTTCTGGTAAAGAATTTATTAATTCATCTTGTGTATATGTTATAATTTGTCCTATTTTTTTATTTACTAATTTTTCACCTAAAAAATCATCTTTTTCTATTTTTGCAAATAAATGTAAAACAGGATTTTCAAAGCTTGGATTTTTAAAATCCATTTCACTTTCATAATACACAATATCACCATATTTTGATATTTTTTTATAATTTATTTTCTTTTCTTTTAATCTTTGTTGATATTCTTCTTCTAAAAGTTTAAACTTTAAAAAAACATTAGTTATTTCTTTTAATTCTTCTTTTATTTTTTTATTTTCTTCTTCTAATTGTTTTTCAATTTTAATTTCTTCTTCTGTTTTTTCCTCTTTAATTTCTTCTTCTGGAATTATATTTTTTTTAATCACAATATGTTCTACTGTAGGATATTTTTTTATATTTTTTCTCTCTTCTTTTATTTTACTTATGATTTTTTCAACTTCATCTGCATTAATTTTTTCTTTATTTCTATCATAATTTGAATATCCTAACATTCCAATAACCAAAATAACTAAAAAAATGTTAGT
>CATOJU010000048.1 GCA_951800555.1 uncultured Rickettsiales bacterium
TGATTATATAAATTTTATTTATATAAGTAATATATCTATTAGAATTTTTGAAAAACTTAAAGAATCTAGTTTATTAGACAATGTGAAAAATATGGTTGTTAGTATATCAGAGAGCAAATTAAATGATGAAAATAAAATTCTTTTATTAGATTATATTATAGAAGAACTTACAAAAATGAAAAAATTTGATACATTAAAAGAAGTTTTAACCACTGTTTTTGATAAAAAATTAATTAGTCAACAAATAGTTAGAAATTTACAAATTTTCTTGAATAAATATTTTAAAAATAATGAATCAGATATTATAGAAGAAGGAATAATTAATATTTTTAGTAGTCCATTATTAAATAATTTAGATAAATCTAATATAATTTTATATATTATAGATCAAAATATAAATTTAAATATCCCTAATTTTACAAATAATATGTTAAACTTTATATTAAATGCAAAAAATTTTAATAATGAATCTAAAATTTTAACAATAAATTCTATTGCATATCAATATATATCTAATTCTAAATTAGAAGATTTACATAGAATAATAAATAACATTTTAAGTAGTAAAATAGATTATGAATATAAAATTATTTTTTTAGATTTTATTATTAATAATAAAAAATTAATAAATGATAAAATGCAAAATGCAAATTCTAATTTAGATAGTTTAAATGTACTATTAAATAGTCTTGAAAATTCTAGATTATTTTTAATTACAAGTAAACAAGAGCAAATTATAGAGTTAGTTAATAATTCAGAAATAAAAAAATATTTATATGAAAAACTAGGAATTATTCATAATAATTCAGATAAATTCAATAATGATATAAAACCATTGGAGAATGCAGAAAAAAATATTGTTTCACATATTACAGATACCCATGGAGATAGTTTAGCAGTTTTAGGTTCTCTAAAACAGACTGGATTTATTGGAGAGCTTACGGGGGAGATGTTGTTCTATAATGTAAATAATAAACAATTTTATAATTTGGAAGAAATAAAAAATTTGCTAGAATATAAAACTCTTGAAGAATTAAAAAGTGATTTTGTAATAATTCCTGATTTTAAATTGCCAGATAAAATACCAGAAGGTATATTCGTTCATACAGGCGATATACAAGATAGAGGTCAAGAAAGTGCGGAATCTTTTGTTATTTTAAGAAGAGTAATGGATTTGTACAAAGAGGAATATAAAAAACAGAACCTTAGCGAAGATGAAATAAAAGAAAAATTAATAAATAAAATAGTAATAACAACTTCCGATCATGATGATTATGTAACATCGCACTTAAATGAATTAAAGTACAAAAAATCATTATACATTGAAGAATTACTATTTGAAGAAAATTTTAATAAACACCACAAAATACAAGAAGATATGTTTATTGATGGTTATATAAACTCCGGAAGATTAATACAAACAAATAATGAAAATTTAAAAATACTTGTAAATCATTCTTATGTAGATGCAAATTCGGTTGCACTTGTATTAATGGCTATTATTTTTCCATACAACGATATTATTTATAGTAATATTCCACTTGGTAGTATTAATTCAAAATATATGACAAATTTACGGGGAAAATTAAAAGAAATTGAGAAATCTGAAAAATACAGAGAAATTAATAAAATTTTTAATAAAATTAAAGCTAATATAATAAATTATAGTTTAGAAAAAGAAGTTGATACAGAAAATATTGATGAAGAAACTTTAAATGTTGCTTGTAATAATTTTTTTGAACGTTGTAATAGTGGTAAAATGAATTTAAATGGTTTTTTTACTGCTCTACGTGAATGTATGGGAATACCTGTAAAAAGTGATAACTATAAAAGTTCAAAAATGTTAACTGCAACAGAAACTTTAGAAGCTTTTTCTATGGGAACTAAGGTAATAGATGAATTTAATAGGGAAAAGATGAAAAACGCAACCAATGACAATGAAAAACATTATAATGATCCAATTATAAATTTAATAACGTCTAGAAATGGTAGAACATTCAGAGATAATTGCTTTTTTGATTCTGAAAATTCTAATGGAACAGGATTAACAGCGGCACCAATAGATAATTTATTAATTGATGGCATAATTGTACTTAATGGACATGATGTTATACAAAAAGATAAACAAATAAAAAATAATAAACAAATGATAAATATAAGGAATGCAGGAAATTATCTAAACGATAGAAGTGTTTCCTATGCTGTTAATGGAATTTATAACAATACTCCTAATAACAATCTTTCAACCTATATAGCTCCACAAATATTTAAAATAAATGAAAAAGGACAAATAGTAAGTGGAATTTATAATCCTATAGAAATAAAAAGAGGAAAATTTAGTTCTAAAATTTATGGAGAGCCAAATTTAGAATCTACAAAGATAGAAAATATTTATATTATACAGAAAGAAGAAATAGAAAATAAATTAGGGCTTGGAACTGAAGAATCTTTTGTACCTATAGCAGCAAATATTAATAATATTACAAATGAACTTAATAATTTAAATAAAGATACAGATTTTATAAAAATATAAATTTAATGTATATTTTATAAGTGTATTATTATTTAATAATATTTAGTTAAATAATAAAAACTTTTTTATTCTAAGAGTACCACATATTTTTTGAATAATGGTATTCTAGAATAAAAAATATAGAAAAAATAAACAAGAAACTAATTATTCTAGAAAAAAGAAATATACTCTTAAAATCTAGTTAGTAATAAATAAAAATATAAAAATAAATTGTATGTATTAATTTTCTAAAGAAAAAAGTATAATTTTAACTACTTAAAAAAATTACCCCCAAACCATTTTAGAAGATGGATATATTAGAATTATTTCCCAGTAGTTTAATACCCTCATAAAAAAATAAAAAATATCCTTTAATATTAGAGAATAAAATAAAAAATAAAGAAATATCCAAATAAAGAATAATAATTAAAAATATAATTGTTTTAGATCTTATTCATCATATTAATTAGTTAAGTCCTGCTAAAAATCATTATGGAAAGGAAAAAAGAAAAGAAGTTTTTTTTGTTTTAAATTAAGTAAATCTATACAATACATTACAAAATTATTGCAATTATATTTTTCTAAAGTAAAATTAAATTATTAATTAATATTAATAAAATAATGTCATATATATTAAAGGGCAAAAATTCAGATTGGGAAGTTGTGATAGGTTTAGAAGTTCATTGCCAAATAAAAACAAAAAGTAAACTTTTTTCTAGAAGTTCTATAGAATTTGGCGCAGAACAAAATAAACAAGTATCCTATGTAGATTGTGCTATGCCAGGAATGTTACCAACAATCAACGAATATTCTGTAGAGCAGGCCATAAAAACTGGTCTTGGTTTAAATGCAGAATTTAATTTGGTTTCAGTTTTTGATAGAAAAAATTATTTTTATGCAGATTTACCTCAGGGTTACCAAATAACTCAATTTTTTAAACCTATAATAAAAAGTGGTTGGCTAGAAATAACTTTAGAAGATAATAGTAAAAAGAAAATAAAAATTCATGAAGCTCATTTAGAGCAAGATGCTGGAAAATCAATACATGATCAGCATCCTTTATATACTATGATAGATTTGAATAGAGCTGGTACAACATTATTGGAAATAGTTTCCGAACCTGACATGAGAAGCCCCTATGAAGCTATGACTTATTTAAGGGAATTAAGAAGCTTAGTAAGAGCATTAGGTACTTGTGATGGTAATATGGACGAAGGAAGTATGAGGTGTGATGCAAATATATCTGTTATGAAAAAAGGTTCTACAACTTTTGGTACTAGATGTGAAGTAAAAAATGTTAATTCTATAAAAAATGTTGGTGAAGCAATTGAATATGAAGCAAAAAGACAGATTGAGATTTTAGAAAATAGTGGTTCTATAGATCAAGAAACAAGAAAATTCGATGCTTTAACAGGAACTACAAGAACAATGAGAAGTAAAGAAGACGCAATCGACTATAGATATTTTTCGGATCCAGATCTAGCTCCTTTAATAATTACTGAAGAGATGATTGAAAAAATTAAAAAAACAATGCCAGAATTACCAGAAGCTAAAAAACAAAGATACATAGAAAAATTAGGATTAAATGAATACGATGCCAGTGTATTAACATCTAATAATGAAATTTCTAAATATTTTGAAAAACTAATTGAAAAACATAATGTTAAATTATCTGCTAATTGGCTAACTTCGGAATTATTTGGTAGATTAAATAAAATGGCTATTGAATTATCTAATAGTCCTGTAAATGCTGAAAAATTATCGGGTTTATTGACTTTAATTGAAAATAATACAATTTCTGGGAAAATTGCTAAAGAGGTCTTAGATATAATGTTCGAAACTGGAAAAAATGCAGAAGAAATAGTTGAAGAAAAAGGTTTAAAGCAAACTACCGATACAAAAGAAATTGAAATAATTATTGATAAAGTTATTAATGATAATCCTAAACAAGTAGAACAATATAAAAGTGGGAATGAAAGATTATTTGGATTTTTTGTAGGACAAGTTATGAAGGCTAGCGGAGGAAAAATTAACCCACAAACAGCAAATGAATTATTAAAGAAAAAATTAAATTAAAAAGTTTAATAAAGAATAGGGCAGGGTATAGCACAGTTGGTAGCGCGGTTGTTTCGGGTGCAACAGGTCGTGGGTTCGAATCCCGCTACCCTGACCAATTTTGATTTGTTATTTAATTTATAAAAAAATTTTGATAATATATAATAATGTTAAGATATATAATTATTTTATATTATTTAAACATAAAAAGTGAAATTAAGGTTAATCTATTTAGTATTTTTAATTTTTACCATTTATAATTATTCTTAGAATATTCACAAATTTTATCCAATAAAATTGGCTGTTTTAAAAATCTAATTTTAATTAAAGAATAAATTAACTTTAACTTAAAAAGCCATTTAGGAGTATACGAGAATGCTTTATCTAAGTTAAACATTTTTCTTATAGCTGTAATTTTTTTAGTATTTGATTCAAATTGTATACTTTTAACTCCTAATGCCATAGCAGCAATTGTATAATGATATCTTCCAGATAATAAAAATTCACTTGATTTTATTACACTACACCATTCTTCTAAACTTTTTGCTTCAACTAATTTTATCCTACCATCATATTTCATCATTTTATCAAAAATATTTATATCACCATCTCCAATATTACTAATAGAACCAGTTAGAAATATTAAATCATAGTCTTTATAAAATATTTTTAAATATTTTATTATATATTTTGCTCTCGAATAATTAAAGTTAACTCCGCCAGATAAACATATATATTTCTTCTTATTATTATATGGTTGTATATTATCATAAATATCTTTTATTGTTAAAGGTAAACTATCAAAGGCTAAAATCACATTATTAATATGTAATTTATTTTTAATTATGTCAAATGATAATTTTTCTCTAACAGCTATATAATCACAAGAATCATAACATTTTTTATAAAAATTTATTATATTTTTATTATTTGTAGATGGAAAGCATGAATGATTTATAACAAAAACTTTTTTATTAAAAATATTTTTAGATATATACATAATATAAAGTAGTGCCCTTGGCCCATTACTAAAAGAATGAATAGTTCCTTCACCATTTATGATTATGTAATCTGATTGTTCTATATTATTTATTAGTTCTATATTATTTTGTTTAAATTCATTAAATTTTGAATCAAAATCTTCAATTTTCTCTGGAACATTATTTGTAGAATGAGTTTCTTGAACAGTTCTGCATATTAGTTTTTCGGGGTTTCTTTTTAATATTTCTTCTTTTATTTTATTACTGGTACCATAACAGCCCCAATGATAACCATTGCTGGTATCATTAATAAATAAAATTTTTTTATTTAAAAACATAATACCTTCTATTTTTTAATAATTTTAATAAAAATTTATTTTGTTATTGACATTAGAATAATTGTTATATTAAAAATATTTTTTTTCAAGAAAAATTAAGAAAAACAATATTAATAATTCTATTCTTTATTAGAGTATTTTTATATAGGTCCAAACACATTTAAGACAAATTATATTTAAAAAATATTTAAGTATTTTTATATTAAAATATCTATGATATAATATCAAATATATTGAGTTGATAAATTAATGAATAATAGTAAGATTAATAAAAAAGAAGATGATAATCATATATTATAAAAACAGTATAATAAAAGTCTACTATTATATAGTATTTCCTATTAAATATAGAAAAAAAATAATAACAAAAAAATATTAAAGAAACAATAAAAAATATATGTTGTTGTGATGAAATAGAAATAAGACTAGGTTTAGATCATATATATTTTTTATTACAAGGTATATTCAGCATGTCTATAACCCAAATAATAAAAATTATAAAAAATATCATTATAAAAGGAGTATTTAAAAATATCAAGAAATAAAAAAACAATTATATGGTGGTAATCTATGAACTAATGGTTATTATGTATTATTAATACTGCTAATTTAGAAGGTATATGTTATATGATTAGAGCATACTTCTCCTTCAGGGGTTATCTAAAAAACAAAAGTAATCTTATAATCTATAAAAATTATAACAGTATAAAATTCAGATATAAGAACAGAGAATTTTGGTGCAGGGGATACTATGTGGATACAGTAGGAAAAAATACTAAAAAAATACAAGAGTATATAGCTAAACAATTAGAGCAAGATAAACTAAATGAGCAGTTAACACTAAATTTTGAAGATCCATTTATGGATCGTAATGCTAAGCAATAGTTCATCTGCAATATTCTAACATATTACCATTGGTGAATGCCAGTAAGCAAGGGCTATACCCGATTAATGAAGAACCACCAGCTAAGCTGGTGGGTTGGGTTTTCATTCCACTACAGTTTGCCGAAACAAAGTGAAGGAAACTTGTTTAGTGGGATCTCCTAATAGTTCCTTAAGAAATAAATTAGCTATGTTCAATAGAAAAAACAAAAGCTTCGGCTAGAAGTTTTAATTCT
>CATOJU010000049.1 GCA_951800555.1 uncultured Rickettsiales bacterium
CTTCCATAATCAAAAAATAAAAATTAAATTATTAGATAATTTATATTAAAAACACAAAATTTATGAAAAATATAAATAAAAATCTTTTAGAATCATTTCAATTAGATAACCCAACAATAGCAAAATGTTTACAAATTACTCTTACTAATGGCAATATTTTAGCTTTTACGGAATATTTTAAAGATTTGTTAATTGATGATATAGTTTTTAAGTCATCTAATGGTTTTCAGGGGAATAAAATTCAACAATATTCAGACATAACAGCAAGCGAAGAGGAAGTAATAGCGTTTATTGATAAAAATAATATAAAAAAGGAAGATGTCTTTAGTGGACTTTTTAATGATGCAAAAGTTCAAATTTTTTATGTAGATTATAACCATATAGAATATGGAAAAATACCAATTACTAATGGAATTATCAGTAGAATAAATTTTAAAGATGATAAAATATTTTTTAATATTAGTGGCATATTAAGTCTATTGGAAAAAACAATAGGGGAAACCTACTCATCATTTTGTAGAGCTGGATTTTGTGATAAAAAATGTTCTTTAAATATAGATGATTATAAATTTTCTGGAGAAATTTTAGAAATAATTAGTAATACAGAGTTCATTTGTACTGGTGAAAATATTTTAAACAAGGAAATAAATTATTTTAAATACGGATTAATTACTTTTAAAAGTGGAAAAAATAAAGAAAGAAAAATAGAAGTAAAACAATCTAATGGTAGTAATATAATTTTAAATACTAAATTATTTTTTAGTCCAGAAGTTGGTGATAGATTCGAAATAACGGCTGGATGTAATAAAAAATTTTCTACCTGCATAGAAAAATTTAATAATGCAATTAATTTTAGAGGTGAGCCAAATTTACCAAGAACAACAAAAATTTATAAATTTTATTAAAAAAAAGTATGAAAAGAAAAATAAATTCAAAAAAAATTTTAAAAATTGCTAAAAGTTGGGTTGGAACAAAATTCCATTTTAATGGTAGAATTAAGAAAAATCAAAATAATAAAGGCGGAGTTGACTGTATAGGTTTAATTTTAAAAGTTGGGGAAGAAATAAATTCAACTTATAATGGTAAAAATATTATAAATTATGATTATTTGACCTATTCAAGATATCCAAATAAAAATGAGATGAGAATTTTTTTAAATAAATATTTTATAAAAATTTCAAAAAAACAAGCTAAAGCTGGTGATTTAGTTTATTTTAATTTTGAAAATAAATTAGAACATATAGCTATTATTACGGATGTTGGAATTTTACATTGCTATATTGAGGTAAAAATGGTTGTGGAACATAGTTTAAATAATTACTGGAATAAAAAAATACTGGGGTATTATAGATATAATAATAATTAAATTTATTATTAAATAATATTTAAATAATTAAAAAAATTATATAAAAAGTTTTTTTCTAAAATTGTAAAATTTCTATATACTCTTTATTATTATTGTTTATTTTTAATAAAAACCTTAAATTTTAAAAATAGGAATAAAAATGTAAAATCGTTTAATAACACTTCTATATAATAATTATAAATAAATAGTTTTATATTAAGATAAAATATTATAAAATAATTGAATTTTTAAAAAAATATTCTATTTTTTACAAAAATGTCTTAATTGATAATTATGATAAGTATATTTGATATATTTAAGATTGGGGTAGGGCCATCAAGTTCCCATACTGTAGGACCAATGAAAGCTGGATTATTTTTTGTAGAAAAAATAAAAGAAAAAATCGATAAAGTTAAAAATGTAAAAGTTGATTTATATGGTTCTTTAGCTTTAACTAAAAGTGGACATGGAACAGATATTGCTTTAATGTTAGGGCTTTCTGGTTATAGTCCAGAAACTATAAAAACTAATAAAATAGATAAAATTGTAGAAAAAATAAGAAAAGATGAGAAATTAAAATTAAATTTTAAAAAAATTATAGATTTTGATGAGGATAATGATATTATAACTCATAAAGACAAAGAATTACCATATCATCCAAATGGAATGATTATTTCAGCCTATGACGAAAATAAAAATATTATTGAAAAAGAGGAATATTATTCTGTTGGTGGTGGTTTTATAGAAATTGGTGAAGAAATAGAAGGAAAAAAAGAAGAGTACAAAAATAAAAATATTACAAAAAAAGTGCCATATAATTTTAAAACTTGGCAAGAATTAAGTGATATTTGTAAAAAAACTAATAAAGAAGTCTGGGAAATAGTTCTAGAAAATGAAGAATCCATAAGATCAAAAAAAGGAATTGATGAAAAAATTCATATAATTTGCAGCATAATGAAAAATAGTATTAAAAATAGTTTTAAAAAAAATGAAAATATAAAAGGTGGTTTAGATTTAAAAAGGCGAACAAATATAATTTCTGAAAATATTAAAAAATCAAAAGATAAAAGCTTTAAATTAGTTGATAATTTATTACTATGGGGTATGGCTGTCGGTGAAGAAAATGCAAGTTACGGGCAAATAATAACAGCTCCTACTAATGGAGCAGCTGGTGTAATACCTGCTGTTTTAAATTATTTTATAAATTTTAATAAAAAAACTGCTACTTTTGAAAATATAAAAAAATTTATTTTAACTGCTGGAGTTGTTGGTGTTTTATGTAAAACTAATGCATCAATATCTGGTGCTGAAGGTGGTTGTCAAGCAGAAATAGGAAGTGCTACTGCTATGGCAGCCGCCGGACTTTGTGCTGGACTTGGTGGAACTATGGAACAATGTGAAAATGCAGCTATAATTGGTTTATCACATAATTTAGGACTTGTTTGTGATCCTGTTGGTGGTCTAGTTCAAGTGCCGTGTATTGAGAGAAATGCTATAAATTCAGTAAAGGCCGTTATTTCGTGTAGATTGGCTTTATTAGAACAAGAAAGTATTTATTTAACTTTAGATCAAGTAATAAAAAGTATGAAAGAAATTGGTGACAATATGTCTCCATTGTATAGAGAAACAGCACTCGGTGGTTTGGCTAAAAATGCAAAGGTTGGTAGATTATGTAAAAATTGTAGAAAATGTGAATTTTGCTCTTAAAATTTTATTTAGGCTTTTATATAAAAAGGTATTAAAAGCCTAAATAAAAATTAATATATTTTTAAAAATTCATAGCAATATTACTTTTACTATTATTAATTTCTTCTGTAGTTTTTTCAAGAGATTCCCTACTGTTTATTGTTTCATTAAAAATATAATGATTTGTAATTCCTAAAACTTTTTTCATAAAATCAGTTTCATTTTTATTTATATTTAAATTTTTTATCATTTCATTTATATTATTATCTTTAGTTATTTGTCCTAAAGATTTTCTTATTTCTTCTGAATGTTTCTTTATATTATTAACTACTTCATCGTATTCTTCTTTATTTTTCTTTTCTTTTTCATTTCTATATTTATTCACTTCTCCTTTTATATCTTGATCTAATGTATTTATTGCTTTTTTAGTAAGATCTATTGCACTACTAACAATATTACCACCGGGTAAAAAATTATTACCCCTACCATCTTTTGCATTAAAAAGTAATAATAAAGCAGATATAAAAATAAGTGGCGGAAAAGCAACAGCTAAACCAGCGGCACCAAAGCCAAGAGCACATTGAACTCCAGTTTTAGTATTATTTGCAGTTAATTTTTTGTTCTCCTTTATTTCTTTTTGTGCTTTTTCATATTCTTCTTTTGCTTTTTTACAAAATTCTTCTTCACTGGTAGCTTTACAGAGAGAATTCAAAACTCTTTCTGTTAATCCATTAGTAAAATACGAATCTACTGTCCTGAGATCATTCATTTTTTTTAAATCTTCAGCATTTGGTATATTTTTACCACATATATTTTCAAAAGAATTACACATAGAATCAAAATTTTCATCAACGAACTCCCATAATTTTTTTTTCTCCCCACCTACTGTTAATTCTATATTTTTATAATCTTCTTTTTTAAAATGATTTAATAGATTTTCTTTTGTTTTTGCTCTATCTTTATTATTTATAGTATTTGAAATAGATCCTCTTAATATTTCAAAAGCATTTTTTACAAATCTATTTGTTTTTTCTTTTTTACTTTTTTCTGATCCATTTTCCTCTGTTCTTTCTAATTTTTCTCCAACTTTTTCAATTGCATTTCCAATGGTTGTAAAAACAGTAATACCTTTTTGCAATTCTAATTTTTCTATTTCTTCACTTGTTGTTTTGCTATTATTTATAGCCGCTTCTATATCTCTATTTATATAATAAACTTCTTCTGATGAAACTGCAATAACTTTATCTAATTTTTCTTCTTTTTCAGTTTTTTTAGGTACTTTTGTATCTTTTCTATTTTTATTAGTGTTTGTCATAATATTTTATTTTTTTTAATAATAATTTTATTATATACTTAATTTTTAAAAAAATCAAGAAAAATTTTTATTTTGGGTTTACTTGTTATTAATGCAATACCCATTGTATATTTTTTGATTTTTCTTACCTTAAGAATATAAATATTAGATTTCTTAATATTTCTATTTACTTTATAGAAGCAATAAAGTGTTTATTATTAAATTTTTTGACTAATAATTTGTTGTTCTATAGATATCTTTATATTAAAGAGACATAGGAAAAAAATAAAAAAATATTAAAAATCAATTATATTAATAAAGTCTTTTTGTAATAATTAATTATTATCTAAAAAAATTTTCTTAAATAATATTAATTAGTATAATTTTATAATATATATTGAAAATATAATTTATTATTATATAATAAAATTAATAATTTTTAACAAATTTTTATGCAACCATTAGCAGATAAATTAAGACCAAAGGATATTAAAAATTTAGTTGGCCAGGAGCATTTAAGGGAAAAAGATGGAATATTATCTAGAGTTTTTGAACAGAATCAAATACCATCAATGATATTTTGGGGACCTGCTGGTACTGGAAAAACCACTGTTGCGAGATTATTACTTAATAATGAAAATTATTTTTCAAAAACGATTTCTGCTACTAATACTGGTGTTCAAGAATTAAAACAAATATTCCAAATTGCAGAAAATAAATTTAAGGATTTTAATAAAAGTACAATTTTATTTATTGATGAAATACATTGTTTTAAAAAAAATCAACAAGATGTATTATTGCCATATATTGAAAATGGGACAATAGTATTAATTGGTGCTACTACAGAAAATCCATCTTTTGAGTTAAATTCTGCTTTACTTTCAAGATGTAGAATTTTAATTTTCAAAACTCTTAATGAAGATGAATTATTGACTGTTTTAGATAAAGCTGAAAATGAAGAAAATAAAAAATTACCAATTACAAAAGAAGCTAGAATAATGCTAGCTAATATATGTAATGGTGATTGTAGATATTTATTAAATATGTGTGAAGAATTATTTCAAATTGATGGGAAAAAAAAGTTAAATATTGAAGAAATGCTTAATATTGTAAGCAAAAAAAGAGGAAATTATGATAAAAAAAACGATAATCATTATAATTTAATTAGTGCATTTCATAAATCTATTAGAGGTTCCGATGTACAGGCTGCGCTTTATTGGATGGCAAGAATGCTTGAGGGAGGTGAGGAATATCATTATATTTTTAGAAGATTATTAAATATTGCAGTGGAAGATATAGGTATGGCTGATCCTCAAGCTTTAGTACAGGTAACTTCTGCTTTACAAGCTTTTGATATGATGGGGCCTCCAGATGGAACTTTGTGTTTAACCCACGCGGTTATTTATTGTGCTACAGCTCCAAAATCTAATGCTGGCTATATGGCCCAAAATGAAGTTTTTAAAGATATAAAAATAAATAATTTTCAAACTCCTCCAAAACATATTTTAAACGCTCCCACAAAATTAATGAAAGACATAGGTTATTCTAATGGCTATATTTATGATCATAATACTTTGAATTGTTTTTCTGGGCAAAATTATTTTCCAGATGATATGAAAAGAAGAACATATTATAAACCAAATGAAAGAGGTTTTGAAAGGGAAATTAAAAAAAGACTAGAATATTGGGATAATTTAAGAGAAAAAATTAATAGTAATTTAAATATTATAATTTTAATATTTTTTGTTTTATTATAAAGATGGGCGATTTTTTGAATAAAAAAATTACGAACATTATATAATTAATTTTTGTTTAAAATTTTTCTTGCATTTATTCAAAAATATGGTATAATAAATACTATTAAAAAAATGGAAAGAATTATGACTGAAAATGTAAAAATTATAACTATAGAAGAACTGAATAGGCCAAAAATAGGCCCATCACAAATAGATTTAGAACAGATAAAAAATAAAATAAATGAATTTATAGATGAAGCACAATATTTGTCAAATAACGGTATGGATTCGTTGTTGGATGATATAAATAAATATTTAATTGATAGTTTAGAAAATTTACATGTAAACAATAAAATGAAGGAAGATTATCCTTTATTATATAAAATATATAAAAAACAAAATAAATACCCAAATTTTTGCAAATTTACTAAAAAAAGAATAGATATTTTAGTAAATAAATACAAAAATGAATTTAAAAATGGTAAACTTAATGGAGGAATAGAGTTTAATAATTTTATTATAAATTCTATAAAAAATGAAAATGAAAAACAGAATCCTAATTATAGAAAGATTGAAATATTAAGACATATTCAAGGAGTTCTTTTTACGTTTATAAATACAATGGAATTATCAAATAAATTGTTTAATAATAATAAAGTAGCGAGACTTGAAGGAAATGTTCAATTTGGATTTAATAAAGAAGAATTAAAAAAATTATTGATAAATAAAAAAACAACAATAAAAGATTTAGAAGATACAGCACAATTATTGCTTCCTAAAATAAATAAAAAAGGTGATAAAGTATGTTTTAATTATAACTTTGAAAAAAAACAAATGGATAATATTTTGGAATTAGAAAATGAAATAGAAAGCAAAAATTTAACAGAAAAAGAAAAATATATTTTTTATGCAAATTTATAT
>CATOJU010000050.1 GCA_951800555.1 uncultured Rickettsiales bacterium
GTTTAATAAATTCTATTTTAATAAATTGTAAAAATACTAAAAAAATAGGAGATTTTCTTAAAATGGATATTATTCAAAATTTTATTAAAAATGATGTTAATATTAAAAATAAATTAATAAAAATTGCTATTTTAAATCCAGAGATTTCTAAAGAAGTAATTGAAATTAAAGAGGATAGTATTTTAAATTTAATTTGTGGTAAAAAATTCTTCGAATATATTGATGATCATCGAGAAATTAAAAAATATACATTTAATAAATTAAATTTAAAAACTACTGCTAATGATTTTTATTATTTAATTAATAATCAGTTTGATGAAAAAAATCCAATTTTAGCTAATTCATTTTAAAAACACTTTATACAAATATATCTAAATACAAATTTTGTATTTAGAATATATTAAATATTGAGAATTGTTTATTTTAAATATAAAATTTTTAGAAACTTTGTATATAAAATTGAAAATTTCCTAAATAATGTTAAATATATTTTTTTACAAACTTTTATTATTTTTAAGTATTTTGTATTTCAAAATATAATTTATCACTATTCAATCTCTTTTATTCCGTCTTTATTTTTATTTTTGGTTGACAAAATAATATACGACTAAAACTTAATATTTTAAAATTTAATAAATTTAAAAGCCCTTTAATATCCTAAATTTTCTATTGTGCTCCAGCAAAATTCAAGCGGCTAATTGGTTAACAACTGTAAATAAATTTCATAAATTCACCTCTAAAAAAGTCTTTAATATTTCAAAATCAATAACACATAGTTATATTATTTGGATAATCATTTAACTCTTTTTTGTTATTTGAAATAGTTGCAATATATTTGTTTTCTGGTATATTTCTTTTAATTTTCAATTAAGCCAAAGAAAATAATTTTATTTATCAAAATACAATTATCGTATTAATAATTTATTTTATAAAAAAAATAATAAATTTTTTTAATTATTTAGATTGATTTATTATTATAATAATAATTATATAAACTTATAATGTTTATAAAGGTGAAAAATTTTTACAATAACTTATTTAAAGAAGAAAATAGATTTAACAATATTACTTTATTAATTCTAATTGTAATATTTTTTATAATGAATTATCAACCAAAAACTAGTAAAAAAATAAATAAAGATGATATTATAGACAATAATATTCATATATTTATTCAACAATCTTGTAAACATTGTAGAGAATTAGAAAAGTTTATCAATGAAAAGAAATTAAAAAATATTTATGATATAAATTATCACGATTTAGCAAATAAAGATGATTTTGATTTGTTATCAAGATATGCATATATTCATAATATTCCTTTAGGAAGTATTGGAACTCCAATGATTTTTACAAAAATAAATTATATTATAGGTTTTGAAAATAATGAAGATAAAAAAAGACAAGTAGTAGATCTATTTGAAAATAATATACAAAATAATAATGACAAAGAAGGAAATTATAAAAAAACTTTAAAAATTCCATTTTTTGGTGAAATTAAACTTTTTGATTTATCTTTACCAGCTCTCACTATACTTGTCGGTTTGGCTGATGGTTTTAACCCTTGTGCTATGTGGGTTTTAGTTTATTTATTATCAATAACTATAACTTTAGGTGATAAGAAAAAAATATGGTTTTTAGTAGGAAGTTTTGTATTATCTTCTGGAATTTTATATTATTTATTTATGACTGCTTGGCTGAATGCTTTTTTATTTATTGGTTATGTTAGACTTTTGAATTTAATAATTGGGCTTTTTGCTTTATATTTCGGAATAATTACTGTACACGATTATATAAAAAATAAAGGTCAAGTAGTATGTAAATTAGAAAATAATGAGACAAGAAATAAATCAATGAGTAAAATAAAAAGTATAGTAAATGCTCAATTATCAACTTTTGCAGTATTAAGTATAGTATTTTTAGCTTTCGTTGTTAATTCAATAGAATTTGTTTGTTCTGCCGCTCTACCTGCAACATATACTTATATATTAACTAAAGCAAATTTAAGTAATTTTGTATACTATATGTATTTACTTTTATATGATGTAATGTTTATGGCTGATGATATCATTGTTTTTGGTTGCGCTGTTTTTGCAATGAATAAATATGTTGGAACTAAATATGAAAAGTATTCAACTATAATAGGTGGATCCATTATGTTTATAATTGGTATTTTTCTGGTATTTTTCCCAGATTTATTGAGATAAAAGAATATTAATAAAAATTAGGAGAAGACTTTATGACGGAAGAAAATAAAGAAAACAAATTATTACCATATCCTGCTAAAAAAAGCATATTTAGCAATATTATTAGTGGTTGCAATAATTGTTTAAAAAAAATAAATTTTAAAATTACTAATATAAAAGTACCACAAATTACTTTTTTAGGAGCTTCAAAAACAGTTACTGGTTCAAAATATTTAATTGAATATAAAGATAAAAAAATATTTGTTGATTGTGGACTATTTCAAGGTTTAAAAGATGATAGGTTAAAAAATAGACAAAAATTACCTATTTTCCCTAAAAATGTTGATGCAATTATTTTAACACACGCCCATTTAGATCATAGTGGCTATATACCACTTATGGTAAAAGAAGGATTTAAGGGCCCTGTATATAGTACTCAGGCAAGTTTTGAATTAGCAAAAATTATTTTACCTGATTCTGGTTATTTGCAAGAAGAAGACGCAAGATATATGGCTAAAAAAAATGCTTCAAAACATAAAGATCCTAAACCACTTTATACAGAAGAAGATGCTGTAAAATGTTTAAAACAATTTAAAATAGTAAGATTTGACAATAAAGTTGATATAGGGAGCGGTGTTAGTTTTGAATTTCATCCAGCAGGACACATTTTAGGAGCTGGTACTATTTCTTTACATCTAGATGATAAAATTATTGTATTTTCAGGAGATTTAGGAAGAACTAATGATTTAGTTTTGTATGATCCAGTAAAAGTTAAAAATGCAGATTATGTTTTATGCGAATCAACCTATGGAGATAGAATTCATAAAGATATAGATTGTAAAGAAGAACTTTGCAAAATTATTAAAAAAACTGTCAGCCGTGGTGGAAATTTAATTATTCCTGCTTTTGCAGTTGGTAGAACACAATTACTTTTATATTATATTTATAGATTAAAAAAGGAAAAAAAGATTCCAGGAATACCTATATTTGTTGATAGTCCTATGTCTATAAAAGTTACAAATCTATTGGATGATTTTGCAGATCAACATAGATTAACAAAAGAAGAATGTTTTGAAATATTTGATGATACAAAATTTACTACAACAGTAGATCAATCAAAAAGAATTTTTGAATATAATATTCCATCAATAATAATTTCTGCTAGTGGTATGGCTACCGGTGGAAGAATCTTGCATCATATAGCTCATTATGGACCAGATAATAAAAATACAATTTTATTGGTAGGTTATCAGGCAGTGGGAACGAGAGGAAGGTCATTACAAGACGGAGCAAAAGAGTTAAAAATTCACGGACAAACAATTAAAATAAATGCTGAAGTAGAAAGATTGGAGAATATGTCCGCTCATGCTGATCAAAATGAGCTTATGGATTGGCTTGGTGGTTTTGAAAATAAACCGAAAAGATTGTTTGTGGTGCATGGTGAGGAAAGATCTAGTGAAGCTTTTGCTGAGAGGGTAGAAAATGAGTTGGGTTGGAATACTACTGTGCCAGATTATTTGCAGATAATGCAATTATGAATTGTTTATGTATAAAAATAAATTGATTAAAATTGATTTTTTACTTGATTTATTAAAAATATAAATTACATTTTTTATGTAAAGTTTTAATAATAATTATAAATAGGAGATAAAAATGGCAAATGAAACGACAAATAAAATGACAGGTTATTTATCTGATAAAACATTAATAGGACAAAAAGAATATTTAAATGACTGCATTAAGAAAATTAACAATAATATTGATAATGGGACAATAGAAGTTAAAGGTAGAGATAAAGCTGATGAAAATGAAAGAGCCTTAACAACAGATACCCATGGAGATTTAATATCATTAATGGGTGCTGCAGCAATGTGCGGTGTTAAATTTAAAGAAAATGAATTTTTATATTATGACAGAAATGAAGGTATTTATTATGAAAAAGTTAATGGTAAATACTATAAATATACTCCACCTTATACTAGACCAAAGAAAGAGGGAAAAGGAAAAGATAGTATAGAAATAGAAGGTAAAAATAATATAATTGTTGTCCCTATTCCAGATATTTCTAATGCAAGGGTATTATATCATTTAGGTGATGTAATAGATAGAGGACAAGAGAGTTTAACTTCTTTATTATTTTGCGAAATTTGTCCAACTATAAAATTGGCACAGGGAAACCATGAGTTTGATAGAGTAATAAATAATAATTATGGTTATAAACCTGAAATAGATTCAATAGAGATAGCTTTAGCCAGAATGAAACATAATGGCAAAATAAATACTGGATATTATGATGGAAAAGGTGATGATGTTATAAGTTATTCTCATATACCTCTAACAGAAGATCATGTAGAAGGATTCTTTAATTTTTTGAATTCTGCCTATATGACTGTTAAATATTCAAATGAAGAATATTTGAATGAAAATCCACCAGTAGTAAAATTTTTAGATAAAGAATTTAAAAAACAAGAGGGACATGAAGATTTATGTAAAAAAGTAAAAGATTTTTTAGGTAAAGGAAAAACATTAAATTTTGAAACGATTAAAGAAAATTTTACTAAAGAAGAAATGCTCATAATAAAAAATGTAGTAGCTGGAGCTTTAATTGAAAGACAATTTAAAGTAGCAGAAGATGGCAAAATTACTTTTGTTAATGGTGGATTTTATAGTTATATGGATTTTGATGAATTATTATTAAATGATCCAGAAGGAAGAAATGTAAATATAATTAATTTTGAAGATAGTGAAGGAAGAGAAGATATTGAAATAGTTTGCAATGGAGTTGCTGGCCATGAAAGAGGGAATGGAATAAGAAATGGTAAAAATGGAGTTTTGTATGCAGATGACAGTAAAAGTGCCGGATATAGAACTGAAGGAAGTTGTGCTACAGTTACTAATATTAATATAGAAACTGGAGAAATTAGTCATTCTAGTTTTAGTGTTGAAAGAGAAGAAAAAGGTGAAATATTTTTGGGAAAGATCAAACCTAGAAAAAATAATAATCTAAAAGAAGGTACTTTTAGGCAGAATATAAAAGGTTATAAGAGTAACGATGAGGGGTTAGATAGCTTTAAATTACCATATATAATGTTGGAAAATAATGATAAGACAATTATAGACGAAGTAAAAAAAAATTATAAAACAAGTAATATAGAAAATATTAAATCATATGCAGAAAATCATTATATTACTAACAACTTTATTCAGGAGAATTATAATGAATCAGAAGTATTAACAAATAATAAACTAAAATGTTATTTAACAACAATAAAGCTTGGTGATATTGAATCAGTAAATAATTATATGGAAGAATTAGAAAAATTTTTTGAAATACTAAATGAGTCTGATAAATTAAAAAATTTTGGAGAAACAAAAGAAGAATTTATTAAAAAACATTTAGAAGCAATAAAAAAATATTGTATTGAAAAAGCAATAAATAAGGAATATAGTGAAGAGGTTATAAATAAATTTAAAAAATTGGAAAAAGATTTAGATCCAAAAAAAGAAGAGCCAGAAATTAATGAAGAAAATCTATATAATAAAACTAATAATTGGATAAATTTTGATTGGTTCTATAGAGGAAATGAGGATGGAGATGAAGTGCCAGAAAAAGAAACAAAAATTTATATTGCAATAGATCCGGAACCAGAAAATATTTTAAAATCAAAAATTGTTTTTAGAAAATTTATGGATAAACATAATTTATATGGTAAAATGCCACTAAAAAATAGCAAAAGAAGTGCCTTAATTATATATGGTCCTGTAACAAAAGAACAACTAATTGAATTAGAGGAAAAAATGCAAGAGGCAGGTGTAAGACCTAAATTATTTAAAAGTGGTAAAAGTTTAGGAGATATAGCAATAAAAGGTTCTTTATATTCATATTTTAAATGTGATGGGTTTGAATATATTCCAGAAATTCATGGTGATAATAGACCAGTTTATGATAATCCAAAACAAGTGGAATACATGGATAGGATTAGAAAAGGTGAATTTATGGATATAGAGATTATAAGAAGATATAAAGATATGGATTTATCAAATGATGTACATCGTGATTATACAAAATATAATGAAAGTGAAAAATATACTGAATATTTAAAAATGATATTACCCTGTAATGCAGTTCAAAGACAAATATTGGATGTATTTTTTAGACTTGAGTTAATGGAAAATAATCCGAAAATGAATATTATAAATTTTATTAGTGAGTTTATACCAGATAACAAAGAAATAGTAGAAGCTTTTGCAGAAAATATAAAGAAAGTTCCAAAAAATATGCTTATTGATTATTTAAATGAAAATTCGGAAATAAATTGGGATGATTTTGTTAGTAAATTTATGCCAGATAACAAAGAAATAGGGGAAGCTTTTTCAGAAATTTTTACAAAAAATAAAAAAAAATTTCCAAATAATAAATTCATAAATATATTAAATAAAGAACCAAAAATAAATTGGACTGATTTTACTCCTGATTTTATAACAGATAGATTAGAATTTGTAAAAACTATTATAGAAAATACAAAAAGAGTCCCAGAAGTTGAATTAAGAAGTTTTTTAAATACTTTTATTAAGGGTGGAACTGTTTCAACTGATCCAACTATAACGGAAAAATGTAAAGAATTTATAAAATCAGTAAAAGATAATATTGAAAATAAAGAATATATTAAAAATATTTTCGAATCAGAATATAGGGATTTAGGAATATCATTTGAAGAAATAGAAAAGGATTTGGAAAA
>CATOJU010000051.1 GCA_951800555.1 uncultured Rickettsiales bacterium
ATAACAAAACTATATATAGATAATGATAGTTTGTATTTTGGCTATATTAAATTAACGAAAAAATTAGATGAAAATGATAAAAATTTTATAAATAAAGACATCATTAGGGGAAATATATATAATAATATAAATAAAAATATCCAATTGGAATATTCTAAATATTTAAAGAATATAAAACATAAAGTTAAAATTAACTATAAATTATTAAATTTAATAAAATAATGAGGTATAAAGTAGTTCTTGAATATGATGGGACTAATTATGGAGGTTGGCAAAAACAAAAAGATAAACTGGGTATTCAGGAAGTAGTTGAAAATTGTATTTTTTTATTTTCTGGAGAAAAAGTTGAAGTTGTCGCTTCTGGTAGAACGGATACAGGTGTTCACGCCATAAATCAAATAATTCATTTTGATCTTAAAAAGGAATATGACGAAGGTGTTATAGTGAATGCTTTAAATTTTTGGTTTGGTAAAAGAAATAGAGATTTAATAATAGAGTGGCAAAAACGGAATAATAATTATTTTTTTAAACCATTTTTACAACAGGATATAGTAGTTAAAGATTGTAAAATTGTAGATGATAATTTTCATGCCAGATTTTCTTCAAAAATGAGATATTATAAATATATTATTTTAAATAGAAAAGCACCTTCAGCGCTTTGGCAAAATAAAGCTTGGCATATAAGAAAAGAATTAAATGTTGAAAAAATGCAGGAGGCAAGTAGATTTATTCTTGGCAATCATGATTTTTCAAGTTTTCGTGATAGTCAATGCCAAGCAAAAAGTCCAATTAAAACTATGAATAGTTGTAATATATATAAAGAAAGAGAAGAATTAATTATTTTTGAATTTTCGGCTAAATCATTTTTATATCATATGATTAGAAATATTGTTGGAACTTTAAGGGATGTAGGTACTGAAAAAATAACAGTTAAAAATTTTAAAGAAATTTTGGAAGTTAAAGATAGGAGAATGGCTGGAGAAATGGCGGCAGCTTGTGGCTTATATTTAGTTGGTGTTGATTATTAATAATTTTTATATCTCTATTAAATAGAGATATAAAAATTATATTAAAATATTAACAATTTCTACTAAATTGTTTACAATTACATCTAAATCACTTTGCCTTTTCATATAATGATCTGCGTCTTTAATTAAAGTAATTTTTGCATTTTTGCTTTTTACCTTTTCAATAAATTTTAATGGAATTTTATAATCAATTAGATTATCACACATACCATGTATTAATCTAATTGGACATTCTAAAGCGATTTCTTCTTTAGTTAGAAGATTATATTGTTTTCCATCAAGCCATAATTTTCTTGTAATATTATTATTAAAATTTCCTTCTTTATCTGGTGTTTTTAAAATTATTTCCTTTTCAAAATCTTCTTTTTTTACATTAGGTTCAACAGATTCTGTTAAATAATCTATTGCAGAAGATACTCCAATGATTCCTTTTACTCTTTTTTCATAATTTAATGCAGTTAAAAAAGAAAGCCAGCTGCCCATACTAGAGCCTAAAAATATTAAATTTTTTTTTGAACATTTATCAATTACATTTTTAATGTTTTCAAGCCAATCTGTTGTAGTAAAATCTTCAACTTTTCCACTAGATGTTCCATGGCCCAAATAATTTAAAGCTATAAAATGAATACCATTTTCTCTACAAAAATTTTCAAAAAATTTACATTTTTTACTTTCCATATTACTGTAAAAACCATGAAAATATACTAGGTCAAAATTGTAATCCGTACCATTTTTTATATTTTTATAGGTTATATAATTATTTTTATCTAAAATCAATCGTTCTTCCATAACTATTTTCTCACTAAAGTTAATATTTCTCCAGAATACTCATTAATTTTATTTTTGTCAATTATTTTTTTATCAATCAAATTCCATTTACTATAGTCTATTTCGGGAAAAAATTTATCAGCTTCTCCATTATAATCGATATTAGTTAAATATAATTTATCAATTAAATTATTCTTTATAAAAAAATCATAAATTAAAGCCCCACCACAAATAAACAATTCTGTTTCTCCGATATTTTTAGCATAATCAATAGCTTTATAGGAACAATCAAAAATTTCACAATTTTCTTGTTTTTTAAAATTTTTATTAGCTGTTATAATTAAATTAATTCTATTTGGTAATGGTTTTCCTATTGATTCAAAAGTTTTTCTGCCCATTAATACACAATGTCCAGTTGTTAATTTTTTAAAATTTTGTAAATCATCTTTAATTTTCCATAACAATTTATTATGCTTTCCTATTTGATTTTGTTTACCTTTTGCAACTATTAATGATATTAGCATATTTTTACAATTTATGTATAAATGGTGCGGCTAAGAGGACTTGAACCTCCACCCCTTGCAGGACAACGACCTCAACATTGCGCGTCTACCAGTTCCGCCATAACCGCATATAATATATATTATAGAATATTGATATTTAATTTTCAAGGGGAATTTTTAAAATTTAGGAACTCAATCCTATTTCTTGATAATATTTTAAAAATCTAAAGAAATAAAGATATTTTTAATCCCTCCCTGCTTTTTTTACAATAACCAACCAATAGGGGCTTGCTCACAATCGGTAGTCTGCCGGTTGTCTGCAGTTTGCCGGAATAAAGTGAAGGATGTCAATGAAGTTGGTAGGTTAGATGCTATTATCTTTATTATCAGCCCCCCTATGTCCTTCGGACATTTCCCACTCAAGGATAGGGAAGGATTTGAATAAAAATTTTAGGTCAAGATTCTAAATATAAAATTCTATAATTGTAATATAGGTTTATTATTATAATGATAAATTTTATTAAGAAATGGAGTTAAAACCCAAATTTAGTACTTAAAAGTCTATTATAGAATATTAAATAATACAATTCTAAAAAGGATTTTAATCATGATATTTATTTTATTTCAATTTCACTTTTTAATAAACTTTTATTTCAAAAGTCATTATCGCGAAATAGTTAACATGTACAATATTTTTTATAAAAACACTTGATATAAAAAAATTAAATATTATATATATAAATTATAAAATATAAAAATGTGCGAAAAATATTATGGTAAAAGGTTGTAATGATAAAGAACAAGTATTAGTATGTTCTTTTTGTGGCAAGACTCAAAAGGAAGTTAGAAAATTAATTGCTGGGCCAGGAGGAGTCAATATTTGTGATGGTTGTGTTGCTTTATGTGCAGAAGTTGTTAATAATGATATAAATAATTCTGATTTTAATTTTCAAAAACTCAACCTTAAACCAAAAGATATATTAAATATTTTAAATGATTATGTAATTCAACAAGATAAAGCTAAAAAAACGTTAGCAGTAGCTGTTTATAATCATTATAAAAGAATTTCAAATTCGGAAAAAATTTTAAAAGAAAAAGATGATACTGAATTAAGTAAATCAAATATATTAATGATAGGAAGTACTGGTTGCGGAAAAACTTTACTTGCACAAACTCTAGCAAGAACCCTTGATGTTCCTTTTGCTATAGCGGATGCTACAACCTTAACAGAAGCTGGTTATGTTGGTGATGATGTAGAGAATATTTTAGTTAGATTATTGCAGGCTGCAAATTTTAATGTAAAAAAAGCAGAACAAGGAATAGTTTATATTGATGAAATAGACAAAATTTCAAGAAAAAGCGAAAATCCTTCAATAACTAGAGATGTTTCTGGTGAAGGTGTTCAACAAGCTTTACTAAAACTAATAGAAGGTACTATTTCTGCTGTACCACCACAAGGTGGAAGAAAACATCCTTTGCAGGAAACAATTCAAATAAATACACAAAATATTTTATTTATTTGTGGTGGGGCTTTTGATGGTCTTGATAAAATTATAGCTAGTAGATTAAATAAACATAGCATAGGTTTTGAAGCAAGTATAAAAGAAGAAAAAGAAAAAGAAAGAAATAAACTTCTTAAAATGGTGGAACCAGATGATTTAGTCAAATATGGAATTATTCCAGAATTAGTTGGCCGTTTACCAGTTATTACTTGTTTAGAAGAATTAGATAAAGATGCTTTAGTTAAAATTTTAAAAGAACCTAAAAATTCAATAGTAAAGCAATATTGTAAACTTTTCATTTTAGATGATGTAGAATTGGAGTTTACAGATAAAGCAATAGAATTGATAGCAGATAAAGCAGTTCAAAGAAAAACAGGAGCAAGGGGTTTGAGAACTATAGTTGAAAATTTACTTTCAGATGCAATGTTTGAAGTTCCTTCTAATAAAGATACAGAAAAAGTAATTGTTGATGTTAAAAAAGAAAAAGGAAGTGATAAAGAAGAGTTTATTGTTAATATTCAAAAGAAAAATGGAGAAAAAATAAATGTTATTAAAGACTGAATATCCCTTAATTCCTTTAGGAGATACTGTAGTTTTTCCTAATACCAATACTATGTTTATTATTAATAAACAAAAAGTTATTTTAGCTATAGAAAAAGCGTATTTAAATAATCAAAATATTTTTTGTGTAGCGCAAAAAAATGGAAGGTTAGATGACAATATGCGCAACAAAACTGAAGACGATTTTTTTGAAGTCGGAACTTTATGTGAAATAACACAAAAAATTAATATGCCAAATGGAGATTTAAAAGTATCTATCAAAGGTATTGAAAAGATGAAATTAAATAAAGTTATTATTGAGGATGGTACTTTAAAATGTTTAACTAGTAAAATAAAAACTACAAAGGAAGAATATAATACTGAAGAATTGGAAAAGATGAAAACTATTTTGCTAAATAAAGCTGGAGTTTTTTTAACTTTTCATATGAAAACCCCATTTGATATGGTGGCAATATTAAAAAATATGGATAATGATGCTGAATTAATTTATATTTTAACTAATATATTAAATATAGATATTCAATCAAAACAAAATATATTAGAAGAAAATAGTTTATTGGAACAATATGTAAAATTAAATCAATATTTAGAAATAGAAAAAAATTTAATAGATACCGAGAAGGAAATAAATAATAAAATAGATAAAAAATTATTAGAACACCAAAAAAAATATTTTTTAAAAGAAAAATTGAAATTTATTAAAAACCAATTGGATGAAGATGATGAAGATGATATAGATGAAGAAGCTAAGGGAGACATAGGGTATTTTAAAAATAAAATGAAAAAATTAGTTGTTAGTGAAGAAGTAAAAGAGAAATTTAAAAATGAAATAAAAAAATTAGAAATTACACCTACTTATTCACCAGATTATTCTACTACAAAAACCTATTTAGATTGGTTAGTAGAATTACCTTGGAATACTAATAGTAAATTAAAAAATAATTTAGAAGAAGCTGAAAATATTTTGAATGCAGATCATTATGGATTAGAAGATATTAAAGAAAGAATAATAGAATTTTTGGCGGTATTTAAAAAAACTAAAAAATTAAGTGGTTCTATAATTTGTTTGGTAGGCCCCCCAGGGGTTGGTAAAACTTCTTTAGCAAGATCAATAGCAAAGGCAGTAGATAGGAAATATATAAAAGTTTCTCTTGGTGGTATAAGGGATGAAGCTGAAATCAGAGGTCATAGAAAAACATATGTAGGAGCTATGCCAGGAAAAATTATTCAATCAATAAAAAAAGTAAAAACTAATAATCCTTTAATTTTATTGGATGAAATTGATAAAATGGGAACAGATTATAGGGGTGATCCTGCATCTGCTATGTTAGAAGTTCTTGATCCGGAACAAAATAAATCATTCAATGACAATTTTTTGGAAGTTGAATATGATTTATCAAATGTGATGTTTATAGCAACGGCTAATAGTTTACAAAATATTCCTATTCCTTTACAGGATAGAATGGAGGTAATAAAATTATCTGGTTATACAGAAGATGAAAAATTAGAAATTGTAAAAAATTATTTAATAAATAAACAATTAAAAAATCACGGCCTTAAAAAAGAAGAATTTGAAATTGATGACAAAACAATTTTAACTATTATAAGAAAATATACTTTTGAGGCTGGTGTAAGAAATCTTGAAAGGAATATTGAAACTTTGATAAGAAAAGCTACGACTAAAATAGTTAAAGATAAAACTTTAAAAAAAATTGTTATAAATGAAGAAAATTTGCACGATTATCTAGGAGTTGAAAAAAATTCATATAATGAAGCAAATAAAGAAGATAAAGTTGGAGTTTCTACTGGTTTAGCATATACAGAATTTGGAGGAGATCTATTGTATTTGGAAGCTTTAAAATTTGATGGAAATGGAAAACTTAATATTACTGGAAAATTAGGTGATGTAATGAAAGAATCTGTTGAAGCTGCATTTAGTTATGTTAGATCTAAAGCAAGTGAAATGGGTATTTCTTCAAAAATGTTTAATAAATATGATTTTCATTTACATGTTCCAGAAGGAGCAACTCCGAAAGATGGACCATCAGCAGGTGTAGCTATTGCATCGGCTTTAATGTCTTGTTTGGCTAATTTGAAAGTTAGAAGTGATACAGCTATGACAGGTGAAATAACTTTAACTGGAAAAGTTTTACCAATAGGTGGTTTGAAAGAAAAATTGTTGGCAGCTTTAAGAGGAAATGTTAAAAATGTCTTGATTCCTAAAGAAAATGTTAAAGATTTGGAAAAAATTCCTAAAAAAGTTCAGACTGATATGAATATTATTCCCATAGAAACTATAGAAGAGGCTTTTAAATATCTGTTAATTGGATACAAAACAAAAGATAATAAAAAGTTGGATAAGAGTTTTTTGAAAATAGTAAAAAAAGGTAAAAAAATAAATAATAAAAAATTAGATTAATTTTAATATTAAAAACATTTTTTGC
>CATOJU010000052.1 GCA_951800555.1 uncultured Rickettsiales bacterium
AATTTTGATGATGAGGATGAAATAAATAAAATAGTTATTCAAAGACAAAAACTTGCTGATGAAATGGAAAAAAATAAGGAAACATTAGATAATAAAATTAAAAAATTTTTTTGTATAATTGAGAATGAAAATTTAGATTACTCATTTATTTCGGAGAATATAAAAAATTTAGAAGATTTAGAAAATTTAAATCCTATCTTTAAAGGTAAAGCGAATGAAACATTAAAGAATATAGTAAAAAAACAATTTAATGAAAAAATAAATTCTTTAAATAAACTTTTTTCTAATGACAATAATAAAAATGAAAAAATAATAAATAGAGAATTAACTAGCTTAGCTAAAATTATAGGTGAAAAAATAATAAGCGAAAAGTATGCAATAACATTCGAAGATAATGAATTAGATAATTTAGATACTTTTATTAATAATTTAGAAAAAAATAATATTAGTATATATAAAGAAGAATTTGAAAGACTTAAAGAAAAATTAGAGAATACTAAAAAAGATCTAAAGCAAAAAAATGAAACTTTGGAAACCGATAATAAAAAAATAGAAGAAGATATTGATAATGTTACTAATAATTTATCTTTAACTTTAAAAAAGGAAGAACAATTCGAATTAAAAAAAGCAGTAAATTCTGTTTCGAGTTCTGCTGAAGATTTTTCTTCAAAATTAGTAAATGAAGAAGTTAGCCTTAGTATAGAAGGTAATTTATAATTAATAAAAAATAGATTATCAAATTAAAAAATTTGGTAATCTATTAATTTATGGTGCATTTAATTTCCTATCTTTATTGCTTTAATGGATTTATAAGGTAAAAAATAAAGCTGGAGTTATTTTTAGTTAAGATTTAACCTATAATTAAAATTTAAAACTAAGAGATAGAGAAATATCATTTTTATTATTTGAATAACAATTGACTTTATAAAAATAAATTAATATTATTTTTATAAAATTTTAATTAATAACAGGAGATATAATGAGCGAAAAAACATTATCAATATCAGAAACAAATAATAATATAATATTCGAAGAATTTATCTATAATCAGCTTGAAGCAAAAAAGGACGAAACTTTTAAAATTAGCAACGATTCACAAAAAGAGTATTCTTATAAGAATCTATGTATTGATGAAACTACTAAAGAAGCAACAGAAATGTTATTTAAAAATCCAGAAGAATTATCAAAAGATTTTAAAGAAATATGTGATAAATATTTTAAAACTTATATTTTAAATAACTTACTTCAACGTGGAGATATGCACCCAAATTACAAATCTGGTTATGGTTTAATGGCAAGAAAGCTATATAATTTTTATTATTTATATACACAATATAAGGAATTTAAAGAAAATAAAGATTCAATTGGGGAAAAAGTAAATATGGAAGATTTCTATAAAGAAAGTGATGTAAAAAATACTCAAATCTTTAAAAATGGGAAAGTTAAAGCTGTTACTTCCGATTTACATGGTAGTATAAATGCCACTCTCTTTTTCTTACTTGATTCTGGAGTAGCAAAATTTAAAGAAAATGAACCTAACCTTATATTTTTTGATATGGTTTCAAAAAAATCTTATAAAAATGTAGAAGATTTTTTGGAACAAAATCCAGAGGCAAAAATAGAGGATTTTAAATTTTTAAAATTAATTCCAAATTTAGAAATTAATGAAAATTATGATGGGAAAATTGTAAATTGTGGTGATCTTATTGATGCAGGTTTTTATTCTGATGAAATTGTAGCTACTTTTAATTATCTAGAAGAACAAGAAAAAGATAAAAATATTGATGACAGAAAAATAATCATAATCTGTGGAAATCATGAAATTGTTGGTTTTAATAATAAAACTGATAAAGATACACTAAATTGGAATAATAGGGAATTTATTTATAGAGATATTTTAGAAGATAAAGTTAAATTACTTTATGCAGATAATGGGGTTTTATATAGCCATACTTTACCATTAGCAGATAATTTGAAAGATTGTATTGATTTTGTAAAAAATTTTAAAAATAAATATGAAAATGAATTTAAAGAGCTTTATAATGATTTTAATGAAGAAGAATTTCTAATGTTAAAAAAAGAAATAGAAGATGCTGTTATTTATAATAATAAAGTATTAAGTAAAGATTGCGTTAATCTTTTACCAAAATATATAAATCCACTTTTAAAATTAGAAGCTATACAATCTTTGAAAAATCCAGATAACGAATATATAATTGATGAAAATAATAATAAAGAATTAATAGAAAAAACTATAAAAAATTTTCCACATTGTAGTATGCTTAATAAAAATTTTATTCTTAAAAATATAATAGAAAATTTAGTTCAAAATAGAAAATTAGATAATCCTATTTGCAATTGTGTATTTGGGCATACTCCAATAAGAATTGATAAAAAGCCATCAGTATATAGGAATAAAAATATCCTTGCATTTGATATTGATTATGATCAAAGTGAAGAAAAAATAATGAATGATTTAAGTAAATATTATAATGGTTGTTCTTATGATGGAAAAACATACGCCTTTTATTTAAAACTTAAAGATAATGGGATACAAGCTAATTTATGTAAGATAGATATTTCTTTAGAAACACAATGCAATAAAGAAAATAGTTTACTTAGAAATATTGAAGATTTGGAATTAGATTTTGTATATGGAAACGGGAAAAGTCCAAATTACAGTTATTTTATAAATGATAAAAGTATCGTAATAAATAAAGAAAAAGCACTGGAAGAACAGCAAAATAGAAAAAAATTAATTGAAGAATTAAAAATTAAAAAAATTACAGATATAAATAAAGAGTTAGACTCAGAACATGAACTAATAAATAATGAGAATTTAAATAATGAAGAAAAAATCAACAACTGTCATTGTAATATTATGTAATAGTTATTAAAAATAGATTATCAAATTTTTCAACTTGATAATCTATAATTTAAAAAATTTTTAACTATTTAGTCATAGAAGCAACTTCTGCTGCAAAATCATTTTCCTTTTTTTCTAAACCTTCACCTAAAATAAATAAACAGTATTCTTGAATCTCAACTTGTTTACCATTTTCTTTTTCAAAAGATTTTAAAAGATCACTAATTTTTATTTTATCATCCATAACAAAATTTTGATCTAATAAACAATTTTCTTCATAGAATTTTTTAATTCTACCTTCAATCATTTTTTCTATTATATTTTGCGGCTTTCCAGAAGATTTTGCTTGTTCCATTAAAACATTTTTTTCTCTTTCTAGAGCTTCTGTTGGAACTTCTTCTCTATTAAGATAATCAGGTTTTGTTGCTGCTACATGCATAGCAATTTCTTTTCCTAATTCTCTTAATTTTTCTTTATCAGCTTCTGATTTTAAAGCAACTAAAACACCTATTTTTCCAAGTTCTGGAGTTATAGTATTATGTAAGTATTCAACTATCAAACCTTTACTATCCAATTTAACAGTTTTTCCTCTTCTAATTTGAAGATTTTCACCTATAACAGCAATTTTATTTGTTAATTCATCATTAATTTTTTCACTATTTATAGATTGATTTTTTAAATCTTCAACATAATTACTAGAATTTTCTATATTAATTCCAGCTTCTACACAATGTAAAACTAATTCTTGGAATTTTTCATTTCTAGCAACAAAATCAGTTTCGGAATTTACTTCAATTATAGATGCAATATTGCCTTTATTACAAATACCTATTAAACCTTCTGTAGTAACTCTTGAACTTTTTTTTGCAGCCGATGAAAGTCCTTTTTTTCTTAACCAATCAATAGCTTCTTCATAATTATTTCCGCATTCAGCAAGTGCTTTATTGCAATCGGCAATTCCGCATCCAGTTGCTTCTCTTATTTTTTTTATTAAACTTAAATCTACCATTTTATACCTTTTAGTTATTCTTTAACTTCTTCTGTTTTATTTTCTGCTTTAATTTCCTCGTCTTTTTTATCAGCAGCTTTTTTAATATTAGGTTTTTTTACAACTTTTTTAGGGTCTTTAACACCTTTTTTTACAGTTTTTTTCTTCAAATTAGGTTTATTAAATTCCTTTTTTTCAGTTCTATTTATTTTGATATCTTTCAAAGCTTCATTTATAACTTTACAATATAATTGTATAGATTTTATTGAATCATCATTTCCTGGAATAGGATAATCAACTACATCTGGATTTGAATTTGTATCTATTACAGCCATTACAGGAATTCCAAGAGATCTTGCTTCATTTATAGCTAAACTTTCTTTTACTGTATCAATTACAAATAATAGATCTGGCAATGTTCCCATTGTTTTTATACCAGTTAAATTATCTTCGAGTTTTTGTTTCTCTTTATTTAATACAACTAGTTCTTTTTTTAAAAGTTTATTATTTTCATTAGTTAGTTGACTTTCAATATTTTTCATTTTTCTAATTGACTGAGAAATTACTTTCCAATTTGTCAACATACCACCCAACCATTTATGATTAACATAAAATTGGTTATTATTTTCAGCAAGTTCTTTAATACTTTGTGCGCCTTGTTTTTTAGTACAAACAAAAAGTATTTTTCCTTTTTTTCTAGCTACTTCTTTTAAAATTCTTGTAGCTTCATTTAATAAAATTGCAGTTTGAGTTAAATCTATTATATGTATATTATTTCTAATTCCATAAATATATGGAGCCATTTTAGCATTCCATCTCATAGTTCTGTGACCAAAATGAACACCGGCTTCTAATAAATCCCTTATAGTAAAGAGTTCATTATTTTTTTTTGCTTCTTCATTTTGATTTTCAAGATTTTCTGAAATTTCTTCTAAAACTTCATTTTCCATATTTTCTTCAGCTTCTGCAACTTCTTCTAAGTTTTCTACTTCTTCAACTATTGTTTCTTCTGTCATTTTATACCTTGGTTAAACATATATCAACAAATTATTCAAATAAAGAACACCAAAGCTTGTTGATATGTAAATTAATAAATTAATAAAATTCCATAATATAACATTTATTACAGATTACATTATAATTATAATAGATTAAATTAATTAAGTCAAGAAATTTTATTAATTGTGTACTGATTTATATCATTTAGGAAAAACTTTCCTCATTTTTAATTATTAATATTTTTGTTAAATTAATTATAAAAATGAGGTAATTTTATTTCAAAATTTTTCCCAAATGTGTTTGAACCTACACAGAAATTAGAACCTATATCTTGTCTCTTTTTATTATAAAATACTTTTCCCTTGGCAAACTTCGTGCATAAGTTATCAAATAAAAGTAAACTTTTATTTGATAACATTAGATCTTTGTTTTCTTCTGTATTTTGGTGTAAATACTATATGATATTTACAATTCCAGGATGTATGTGATAGAGTATGAATGTTAGTATTAGTCGTCATAATATTAACCTCGTTTTATTATTAATAACATAATTGAGTTTTATCAAACTCAATTATGTTATATAAAACGAGAATTTAATTTTAAATGATTCATCGCCAAAAGGCTCTATGAAACTCACAGACTGTCTGGGGGTTTTGATATATAAAAAAAAATATTATTGTATAAAAACAATAATATTTTAATGAATTAGGTTATTTAAAAATAATTAAAATATATCTCCGTATTTCTTTTTGAAATTTGAAACTCTATCGTTGTTTGTGTTTAAAAAAGTTCCAGAATCTTTTCTCCAAGCTGGATGATTATATGGATCTACATCTAAATTCATTACATCATTTTCTTTACCCCAAGAAGTCTGTATTTCGAAACTTTCTCCATTTGTTAAAACTATCTTAACTGGGTGAAATTCTAAGTATTTATTTTTTGTTTTTGTATCATTTGTCATTTTATTGATTTTGTTATTATTAATATTTTATATGAATATATTATAATGATTAATTTGTAAATGTCAATAGAGCTTAATTGGGAACTCTCTATTATTTATTACTTTTTTAAACCTTTAATATAAATATATATTATATATAATAACCCCAACCTCGCTTTTTAACTCAAAAACTTTTAAAAAATAAAGATAGAAAATTATATATATCAAATAGTATTAAATTAAACTTATCTCCTATTATGATATTAAATATTTGAAGATTTAATAATCAATAGCTTTGTTAAAGTAGATGATTTCTATAAAATAACCATTCCTTTAATAGATAAACATTCTATAGAATATATCAATTATGGCAATTACAATGATAATGATAGTGAAAAGAAAAATAAAAAAAATAAAGAAAAAATAAAGAAAGAAAACCAAAAAAATATAAAAATATAAAACCTTTAAATATTTAGCAGAAAGAGGTAAAATTTCTATGGGATGGTTCTATGGTTTTAAGTTACATATAGTTATAAATAATAAAGGAGAACTAATGAACTTTAAACTAACTAAAGGTAATATATTTAATAATAGAGTAATAAAAGTGCTTTTAATTTTTTATTTTTTGTATTGTAGCTTTAATTTTACATTTTTGAATATATTTTTATTCAATTCATACTTATTATTTTATGATATTCCCACCATTTTCTTCACTATTTTTATTTTTTAATTATAACTTTTAATATTAACTTCAACTTTTTTGGTTTAACGAACGAAGATAAAAATTATTTATATTGAAATTTAGAATTAATCAACCTTCTAACATAATATTAACATTTTAAGATTTAATATTAATAATTATGTTAAGGTGAACGATTTTTTAAAAAAGTTATTAATCTAATACATAGTAAAATTTATGTATTGGTTGTTTCAATATTTTATATTTAAATAGCTTTATATTTATTTAAA